>NZ_JBHYTK010000004.1:59019-85692 GCF_042749255.1 Streptomyces sp. NPDC059524
CAGCGGCGCCCCGCGGCCAGACTCTGCGGCGGTGGTTCTGGCGCGGCCGCCGCCCGCCGGGGGGCGCCGCGCGCGGCCCCCCCCCCCCCCCGGTACCGCCGCTCACCGCGGCGGCTGTCGTCGGCACGGTGGTGCCGCGTGAGCTGTCACTGCGCAGCCGTCGCGGTCACCGCCTGACGGCGATCGTCACTGCATGACGGCCATCGCGAGCGCGCGGCGGGCACGCCGCGACGCGCGCTCGGCGCGCCGCTGCATGCGGCGGGCGATCACCAGGCGCATGGCCTGGCGCTCCGCCTCCGCCTCGCTCAGGCGCTCGTGCATATGCGCACGCGCCATGGCTTCTGGAATGAGTTGCATCTGTCGGGTCCTGTTCTGGCGCGAGTCGGTCGCACCGGGCGTGGTGAAGTCTGGGATCGCGGAGCCGGCGGGCTCGCTCGTGGACGGCTTCATCGGGGCCTGCTTCTTGGGGTCGTGCGTCAGGGGGCGGTCGATCGTTCCTCGGGCGTTCATGCCGCGACCGGGTTCTTGCGCGGACGTCCACGCGGCCGCTTGCGGGCCACGACGACACCCTGGACGAACAGCTCGCCACCCCAGACGCCCCACGGCTCACGACGCTCCTTGGCGCCGGCGAGGCAGGCCTCGACCAGCGGGCAGGTGCGGCAGAGCGACTTGGCGTACTCGACGTCCGCCGGGGACTCGGCGAAGAAGACCTCCGGGTCGTAGGCACGGCAGGGGACGGGTACGCCGAGGTTCTCGATGGCGTCGTCGAGCGCGGTGAGCGCGGTGAGGGGGTTCAAGGTGAGGTCCTCCGTGAGGCCGGGCGGGGAAAGAGTGTCTGAAGGCGGTACGGACGGGGCGTGCGCTTCGAGTTGCACGGTGTTTTCTTCCTCGTCTGGTCGTTCCGGCCGGTGGGCCGGGTGGCGGTGGTACCGGGTTCTTTTCTTGTCCCGAGGCCCCTTCGTGCTGGGTCCCCGGAAGGTCTCTGGATCTTCCGGGAAAACAGAAGGGCCGCGGATCCCGGATGGGGTTCCGCGGCCCTGAAGGCGCCGGTCTGATCGTCGATCAGACTGGATCACTCCAGGGTTCGAGCCCACGGAAGGCCCACATCGTGTGGTGGTGCGTCGTCTGCTTCCGGAATCCGGCACCGGCCGCCGCAAAGGCATAGGCCTGAGCCTGTGCCGTCGCTACCGCTTCCGGTGCCTTGGTCGGTCGCTCATTGCCCTCGCGAATGGGAAGACCCGCGAGGGACAGGCCGGACTCCGGACGCATGGCGCTGACGCCAGACAGACCGGTGCCCAGGTTCGAGAAGCCGAGCAGGCAGGAAGCGACGACCGAGCGATCGGTCATTTTGACGGTGCTGATGGAGCTGGTGGTGATGCTGATCACTGGAATCGCCTCCTCTCGGCGTCTCGGGGACCGGTGCGAACCGGTCCGACGGCTTTCAAGTACAGCACGGAACCAGGGCCTTCGAGAAGGCCGCTGCTTTCGTGCTTTAGAACCTATGGGGATTGCTGGGGCATGCGCAAACTATTTTTTCGACGAGTTTGAATCAGTCCTCCTCGTCGGCTCCTCCAAGCTCGTCCTCCACGATCCGACCTGCGCAGATGGCGAGGACGTCGGATCCGTAGGCCCGGAACTTCCGCAGGCCGACCCCGGGGATCCGGGCCAGCTCGCCCTCGTCCTCGGGCGCGGCCTCGGCGATCGCGATGAGGGTCTTGTCGGTGAAGACGCAGAACGCGGGCTGTCCGAGGCCCTCCGCGGTGCGGGCCCGCCACTGCACGAGCCGGTCGTGGAGCCCCTCGTCCATGTCCGACGGGCAGTCCTCGCAGCGCATCAGCTTCATCTCGGCCGCGTCCAGGGTGCGGCCGCACATCCGGCAGCGGGCCACCTTCCGGTCGGCTCTGCGGCGGGCGGCGGCGAGCGGCTCGCGGGCTCCCGCCCGCGTTCTCGTCCCGAGCTCGACGCCGCCCGGGCCGCCGCCCGCGCCGCGGCGCCCGGAACCGCTGGAGCCGGGACGCAGGCCGTCGAGGAAGCGGCTGGCCCTGCGGGTGGGCCGGCCGCCGGGCGAGCGCGAGAGGGCCCACGACAGGCTCAGGTGGTGGCGGGCGCGGGTGACGCCGACGTAGAGCAGGCGCCGCTCCTCCTCGATCTGCTCGTCGGTCTTGGCGTAGGTGATCGGCATCATGCCCTCGGCGACCCCGACCAGGAACACGGCGTCCCACTCGAGGCCCTTCGCGGCGTGCAGCGAGGCGAGGGTGACGCCTTCCACGGTGGGGGCGTGCTGGGCGTTCGCCCGCTCGTCGAGCTCGGCCACGAAGTCGGCGAGGCCGGCTCCCTCGTGGGCCTGCGCGAAGTCCTCGGCGAGGCGGGCCAGCGCGGCGAGGGACTCCCAGCGGTCGCGGACGGCCCCGGAGCCGGCGGGCGGCTCGCTGGTCCAGCCCTCGCCGGAGAGGACGGCTCTGACCTGCGAGGGCAGGTCGACGGCCGCGTCGAGCCCCGAGTCGTTGCCCCCGAAGCGGGCTGCCGCGCGCAGGGCGTGGCCCGCCTTGCGCACCTCGGCGCGCTCGAAGAACCGCTCGGCGCCGCGCAGCTGGTAGGGCACACCGGCGTCGGCCAGGGCCTGCTCGTAGATCTCGGACTGGCCGTTGGTCCTGAACAGGATCGCGATCTCGCCGGCGGACACCCCGGAGGCGATGAGCTCGCGGATGCGGTGGGCCGCGCCCTCGGCCTCGGCGGGCTCGTCGACGTACTCGGTGTAGACCGGCTCGGGCCCGGCGTCGCGCTGCGAGATCAGCTGGAGGCGGTGCTCGGCGGCGCGGCCGGACGCCCGCTCCAGGACCCCGTTGGCCAGGTGGACGACCTGGGGGGAGGAGCGGTAGTCGCGCACCAGCTTGACGACGGTGGCGCCGGGGTGGCGGGTGCGGAAGTTGAGCAGGTGGTCGGGGGTGGCGCCGGTGAAGGAGTAGATCGTCTGGCTGGCGTCACCGACCACGCACACGTTGTCCCGGTCGCCGAGCCACAGGTCGAGCAGACGCTGCTGGAGGGGGCTGACGTCCTGGTACTCGTCGACGACGAAGTGCTGGTACTGGGCGCGGACCTGGTCGGCGATGTCGTGGCGGTCCTGGAGGATGCCGACGGTGAGCAGCAGCACGTCCTCGAAGTCGATGACCGAGCGGTCCCGCTTCAGGGTTTCGTAGTCGCCGTAGATCTGGGCGATCTCGGCCGGATGGCGGGGGCTCTCGCGGCCGGCCTTGTGGGCCGCGGCCGCGTAGTCGGCGGGGACGGTCTGGGTGACCTTGGCCCACTCGATCTCGGCGGCGACGTCGCGCAGCTCGCCGCGGTCCAGGCGGATCCGGCCGGCCGTGGCGGCGTCGGCGACGAGCTGGATCTTGCGGTCGACGATCCGGGGCAGGTCGCCGCCGACGGCCTTGGGCCAGAAGAACTGGAGCTGGCGCAGGGCGGCGGAGTGGAAGGTGCGGGCCTGCACTCCCCCGGCGCCGAGCTGGCGCAGCCGGCCGCGCATCTCACCCGCGGCCCGGTTGGTGAACGTGACGGCGAGCACGGTGTTGGGCTGGAGGATCCCGGCGCGGACGCCGTAGGCGATGCGATGGGTGATCGCGCGCGTCTTGCCCGTGCCGGCGCCCGCGAGCACGCACACCGGACCGTGCAGGGCGGTCGCCACGGCGCGCTGCTCGGGGTCGAGGCCCTCGAGCACCGCGTCGGCCGATTCCGGGACCTGCGGGAACAGGGTGGAGTGCGTTGCTGCTGTCACCCCGCCATGCTGCCAGGTCGGCGGGGGCGGGTGCGTCGCGTTGTCCACAGGCAGGCACCGCTTGTCGTACTGATGCGCCCGGCGGTGCGACCGGCGGGCGGGAATGGTCGCCGCCTCGCGTACGTTCGACCCATAGCGAACACGCACTCCCCGCCACGAAGGAGCACAGGACACATGCAGCCGGGCACTGTGACGATGTACAGCACCACCTGGTGCGGCTACTGCCAGCGACTGAAGAAGCAGCTGGACCGCGAGGGCATCGGGTACACCGAGATCAACATCGAGCAGGACCCGGAGTCCGCGGCCTTCGTCGAGAAGGCGAACGGAGGGAACCAGACGGTGCCCACCGTCCTCTTCGCCGACGGTTCGACGCTGACCAACCCTTCGCTGGCGCAGGTCAAGCAGAAGGTCGGCGCCTGAGACCGGGGCGTCCGACACCGGGTCCGAGGCGTGGATCACGCCTCGGACCCTGAGCACTCAGAGTGCGTCGCTGGGCTTCGGCAGGGGCTTGCCGTACCAGAGCTCGATGAGGCGGGCCGCGATCGAGATCCCGTAGGGAGGCATGACCTCCCCGGACTCGAACGCGGCCCGCAGGTCGTCGCGGGAGAACCAGCGCGCCTCGTGAATCTCGTCACCGTCCACGTCGATCTCCGTCGACGTGGCGTGCGCCATGAAGCCGAGCATCAGGCTGGACGGGAACGGCCAGGGCTGGCTGGCGACGTACTCGACCTCGCCGACCAGGACGCCGGCCTCCTCGAAGACCTCGCGGCGCACCGCCTGCTCGATGGACTCGCCGGGCTCGACGAAGCCCGCGAGCGTGGAGAAGCGGCCCTCGGGCCAATGCACCTGACGGCCGAGCAGCACGCGGTCCTGCTCGTCCGTGACCGCCATGATCACGGCCGGGTCGGTGCGCGGGTAGTGCTCGGCCCCACAGGCCGGGCAGCGGCGGATGTGGCCCGCGGCGGCGATGACGGTGCGTTCGCCGCAGCGGGAGCAGAAGCGGTGCAGTCGCTGCCAGTTCTCCAGGGCGACGGCGTGCACCATGAGGCCGGCGTCCCGGGGCGAGAGGAGCATGCCGGCCTCGCGCAGTCCGGCGGGGCGCGCGGACTGGTCCATGCGCCCCGGAAGGGTGTCCTTCTGCAGCGCGAAGTAGCTCACGCCGTCCTCGTCGGTGCCCAGGAAGTAGCGGTGGGCCTCGGTGAGAGGGGCTTCGAAGGACGGCGTCATGACCAGTTCGGTCGCGCCGTCCGGCGTCTCGTCGATGAGCGCCTGACCACCGGAGACCACGAAGACCCGGGTGCTGGGGTGGCTCCACGCGGCGGCGAGCCATGCCTCGTCGAGGCGGTGGTGCGCCGCGCGGTCGATGCCGCTCGGCGCGGCGAGCGAGAGCGGCCGGCCTGCGGCGAGATCGGCGGTGCGGTCGGTCCAGGTGGTCACGGGTGCTTCCAACTCCCCCGGTGGAATGGGTGGTTCGCGGGCGGTTCAGCAGGACGTACGACGGGGCGGGCGCGGGGTGTCCCGTTCGGGACGCGGTTCAGGATGCATCTGCCCAGTTCTCCGCGAGATCGCCCCACAGGTAGGCGGTTGTTTCGACGCCCTTCATCAGGAGGTCGAGTTCGACCTTCTCGTTGGGCGCGTGCCAGCCGTCGGAGGGGACGGAGATGCCCAGGAAGAGCACCGGGGCTTCGAGGACGTCCTGCAGGTCGGCGGCGGGTCCCGAACCGCCCTCGCGCGTGAAGCGGATCTTCTGTTCGAAGGCCTGGCCCATGGCCCGGACGACGGACTGGAGGGCCGGGTGGTCGAGCGGGGTGAGGCACGGCCGGGTGGCCGCGCCGAAGGTGATCTCGTGGCGGATCCCGGCGGGCACCTGCTCGGCGACCCAGGCCGCGACGGCCTTCTCCACCAGGTCCGGGTCCTGCCCGGCGACCAGCCGGAACGAGAGCTTCAGCATGGCCGAGGCCGGCACGATCGTCTTGCCGCCGGGGCCCTGGT
The DNA here is from genome assembly GCF_042749255.1 of Streptomyces sp. NPDC059524. Taxonomy (NCBI): domain Bacteria; kingdom Bacillati; phylum Actinomycetota; class Actinomycetes; order Kitasatosporales; family Streptomycetaceae; genus Streptomyces; species Streptomyces sp. NPDC059524. Next base: position 64,784 of record NZ_JBHYTK010000004.1, read on the forward strand.
AGCCGCCGCCGATCCCGTTGACCTCCGCGGTCGGGCGGGCCCAGATGCGTTCCAGGGTGGTGTGTCCGGCCTCGCCGTGCGTGGCGCGGGACTTGGCCGTGCGCAGCCACCGCTCCTCGTCGAAGGGCAGCTCCGCGAAGAGCTCCCGCTCGCGGTCGGTGAGCTCGACGATCCCGTCGTAGAAGCCGGGGACCGCCACGCGCGCGTCCTCGTCGTGCAGGGCGGCGACGAGGCGGGCTGCGGCCGCCGCCGGGTTCGGCACGGCTCCGCCGAAGGATCCGGAGTGGATGTCCTGGTCGGGTCCGTACAGCTCGATCTCGCAGTCGGCGAGGCCACGCATGCCGGTGCACACGGTCGGGGTGTCCTCGGACCACATGCCGGTGTCGGAGACGATCACGGCGTCGGCGGCCAGGCGCTCGCGCTGCGCCTCCACGAGCGCGCGAAAGTGCGGCGAGCCCGACTCCTCCTCGCCCTCGATCAGCAGCTTCAGGTTGACCGCGGGGGCCGTGCGGCCGGTGGCGTGCAGGTGGGCGCGCAGTCCCAGTGTGTGGAAGAACACCTGCCCCTTGTCGTCGGCCGCTCCGCGCGCGTGGAGCCTGTTGCCGATGACCACCGGCTCGAACGGCTCGGTGTCCCAGCCGTCCTCGCGGGCGGCGGGCTGCACGTCGTGGTGGCCGTAGACGAGGATCGTGGGGGCCTGCGGATCGCCCGAGGGCCACTCGGCGAAGACGGCCGGGGCGCCGGCCGTCTCCCAGACCTCGGTGGTCGGGAAGCCCGTCCGCGCGAGCTGCCCGGCGAGCCAGTCGGCGCTGCGCCGGACGTCCGGTGCGTGGTCGGGCTGGGCGGACACGGAGGGGATCCGCAGCCAGGCGGCGAGGTCGTCGAGGAAGGCCTCGCGGTGGTCCTGGATGTACGCACGGACTGTGCTGACGGCGCTGTCAACGGGCTTGCTCATGGCCACGAGCCTAATCCCCCACCCGAGTGCGCTCGTCGGGCGGCTCCTCGACGGCCTGCGGTTCCTGGGTGAGGAGCCGCTCCAGCTCGGCCCGGCCGGGCAGCCGCCGCGGCCGTACGGTCTCCCCGCTGCGCACATATAGGAAGGCGGCGTCGACCGCCTCCAGGGGCACGCCCTGCTGCTCGGCCCACGCGAGCCGGTAGACGGCGAGCTGCAGCGGGTCCCCGTTCTGCCGGTGGCCGGTCTTCCAGTCGACGATCTCGTACGTGGCCGTCTCGCCGTCGCCCGTCTTGTAGACGGCGTCGATGCGGCCCCGGACGACGCGGCCCGCGACGGCCAGCTGGAAGGGCAGCTCGACCCGGTAGGGCGTGCGGTGCGCGTACGGGGTGCGCTCGAAGGCGTCCTTGAGCGTCTCCAGGTCGCGCTCGTCGGCGATCTCGGCGTCGCTGCCGGGCAGCTCCTCCGGCTCGATCATGGGCAGCCGCAGTGCTTCGAAGCGGGACTCGATCCAGGCGTGGAAGCGGGTGCCCCGGCGCGCGGCCGGCTGGGGCGGGTGCGGCATCGGGCGGGCCAGCTCCTGGGCGAAGGCGTCCGGGTCGGCCGCCATGCGCATCAGCTGGGACGCGGTGAGGGAGTGCGGCACGGGTACCTCGCGCACGCCGGCGCGGGCGCGCAGCAGCTCGCCGGTGAGGGCGTCGAGGTCGCGGTCCCAGGAGGCGATCGTGCGGGCCTCCTCCGGGGTGAGCTCGGGCTCCGGGGCGGCGGCGGGGTGCGGCACCACGGGGGCGTGCCGGGCGGGCACGCGCGTGGGCGTGGCCGGGTCCGGGTCCGGGTGGGGCGTGGGGTGCGGGAGCGCGGGCCGTTCGGCGATCAGGCTGTCCCAGTCGAACGCGTCGTCGGTGTCGTCGGCGTCGTCACCGAACGGGAACGCCTCGTCCTCGTAGGGCGGCAGGGCGTCGTCGAGCTCGTCGTCGGCGGGCGGGGGCGGCCAGTCGGGGTCCTCGAAGGGCGGCTCCTCCTCGCCGGCGGAGTGCGCGCCCTGTGAGGCCGTGGCGCGCTCCAGATGGGCGAGGACCGTGTCGGCCGCGGCCCGGCGGCGGGCCAGGGACGCGTCGTCCAGCGGCAGCGGCCAGGCGTGCTCGCTCGCCGCCTCCTGGAGGGCCGGGTTCTCCTCGTCGTCGGCCGGCTCGTCCGCCCAGGCCTCGATCTCGCCGTACCCGGCGGCGCAGTGGTCGTACAGGGCGTGGAGGAAGTCGGAGGGGCCGCGCTTGCGCTTCTGGGAGGGGCCCCACCAGTGCCCGGAGCCGAGGAGCAGCGAGCGGGGGCGGGTGAACGTGACGTATCCGAGGCGCAGTTCCTCGGTGTGCTGGTGGTCCTTCATGTCGGCGTGGAAGGCCTTCATGCCCTTGGCGTCCCACGTCTCGATGTCGGGCAGCGTGGCGGCGTCGCCGCGCAGCGCATGGGGCAGGACGCGGCCCTGGGCGGTCCACTTCTCGCGGCCCTGGCCGCTGGGGAAGGTGCCGTTGACGAGGCCTGGGACGACGACCACGTCCCATTCGAGGCCCTTCGACTTGTGGGCGGTGAGGACCTTCACCGTGTTCTCGCCGCCCGGCAGCGCGTTGTCGAGGCCCTTCTCGTACTGGGCGGCGGTGCGCAGGAAGCCGAGGAAGGCGAGCAGGGTCGCGGAGCCGTCGTCGGCGGCGAAAGAGGCAGCGACGTCCAGGAAGTTCGACAGCGTCTCGCGGCGGCGGGCCGCCAGGGCGTGCGGGGACGCGGAGAGTTCGACCTCCAGTCCGGTGACGGCCAGGACGCGGTGCAGGACGTCCATGAGCGGGTCGGACAGCGAGCGGCGCAGGTCGCGCAGTTCAGCGGCGAGGCGGGCGAAGCGCACGCGCGCGTCGGCGGAGAACGGCAGCCCGTCGTCGTCCCCGTCGGCCTCCGCGGAGGTCTCCAGGAACGTGTCGAGCGCGTCCGCCAGCGATATCACCTCGGAGGGGTCGACCCCCTCGACGGCCTCGGCGAGGCGACGGTCCGGGTCGTCCTCGGCGCCTGCGCGCGAATGGGAGACCAGGAGGCGGGCCCGGCGGCCCAGGAGGGCGAGGTCGCGGGGGCCGATCCGCCAGCGGGGGCCGGTCAGCAGGCGGACCAGCGACGCGTTCGCCCCCGGGTCCTGGAGGACCTCGCAGACGGCGACGAGGTCGGCGACCTCGGGCAGGTGGAGGAGGCCGGAGAGGCCGACGACCTCGACGGGAATGTCGCGGGCGACGAGCGCGCCCTGGATCTCGGCGAAGTCGGACGCGGTACGGCACAGGACGGCGATGTCGCCCGGCTCCTTGTCGGCGCGCACGAGCCGGTCGACGGAGTCGGCGATCCAGTCGATCTCCTCCTGGTGCGTGCGCAGCAGGGCGCAGCGCACGGCGCCCGCGCCCTCGGCGTCGGGTGCCGGGCGCAGGGCCTCCACGCCCGCGTGCATGGCGCGCAGCGGCTCGGCCAGTCCGTTCGCCAGGTCGAGGAGGCGGCCGCCGCTGCGGCGGTTCTCGCTCAGGGCGAAGCGGGTGGCGGGGCTGCCGTCGGCGTACGCGAAGTGCTGCGGGAAGTCGTCGAGGTTGGCGACCGAGGCGCCGCGCCAGCCGTAGATGGCCTGGCATGGATCGCCGACGGCGGTGACGGCGTGGCCGGTGCCGCCGCCGAACAGGCCGGCGAGCAGGAGCCGCTGGGCGACCGAGGTGTCCTGGTACTCGTCCAGGAGCACGACGCGGAACTCGTCGCGCAGGATCTCGCCGACCTCGGGGCGGGTGCCGGCCAGGGTCGCGGACAGGGCGATCTGGTCGCCGAAGTCGAGGACGTCGCGGGCGCGCTTGGCCGCCCTGTAGTGGCCGACGAGCTCGGCCAGTTCCAGGCGGGCGGCGGCGGCCTCGGGGACCTTGCGCAGGTCCCCGTTGCTCAGCTTGACGTCTTCCAGGGAGCGCACGAGCTCCCGGTCGTGGGCGCGCAGCCGCTCGGGGGTGACGAGGTGCTCGGCCAGCTCTCCGTCCAGGGCGAGCAGATCGCTGACGAGGTCGGCGAAGGAGCGGGTGAGGGCGGGGTACGGGCCCGGCGCCTCGCGCAGCACGCGCGCGGCGAGCTGGAAGCGGGTGGCGTCGGCGAGCAGCCGTGTGGTCGGCTCCAGCCCGATGCGCAGGCCGTGATCGGTCAGGAGGCGGCCGGCGAACGCGTGGTAGGTGGAGATCACGGGCTCGCCCGGAGGGTTGTCCGGGTCGATGACGTCCGGGTCGGTGACGCCCGCCTTGATCAGTGCCTTGCGGACGCGCTCGGCGAGCTCGCCCGCCGCCTTGTTCGTGAACGTGAGGCCGAGGACCTGCTCGGGCGCGACCTGCCCGGTGCCGACCAGCCAGACCACGCGCGCCGCCATCACCGTCGTCTTGCCGGAACCAGCTCCGGCCACGATCACCTGCGGGGCCGGCGGCGCCGTGATGCAGGCCGTCTGCTCCGGGGTGAAAGGGATGCCGAGCAGCTCCTTGAGCTGCTCGGGATCGGTGAGGCGTGTGGTCACCTCATCGAGGCTAACGGGCCCCACTGACAGCCCCGGGCCGTCGGGGCACGGCCGAGGCGCACGTCACTCGACGACGTGGCGGCCCTCGGGGCGCGCGCTGCACGAGGCGCGGAACGAGCAGTGCGTGCAGTGCTGTCCGGTGGTGGGGGCGAAGCGCTCGTCGAGGACCTTGCCGGCGGCGGTGGCGAGGAGGTCGCCGACCCACTCCCCTTCCAGCGGCTCCTGCGCCTGCACCTTGGGGCGCGTCTCGCCGCCGTCCTTCTTCGCCGCGCCCTGGCGCAGCTGCACCAGTTCGGCCCCTCCCGGCCGGGGGCGTACCCCGTCGAAGGCCTCGTCGACGGCGCCCTCGCGGACGGCCAGCTGGTACACGGCGAGCTGGGGGTGGCGGGCGACCTCGGCGGCGCTGGGGGCGGCCTTCCCCGTCTTGAAGTCGACCACGTAGGCGCGCCCGTCGGCGTCCTCCTCCACGCGGTCCATGGAGCCGCGGATGCGTACTTCGTAGGAGCCCGCTTCGAGCGTCACGTCGAAGTCGTGCTCGCTGGCGACCGGGGTGCGGCCGCCGCGGTCGGTGACGTGCCACTGGAGGAAGCGCTCGAGCGCCACGCGCGCGTTCTGCTTCTCCTGCTCCGACTTCCAGGGCGCGTCGAACGCGAGGGCGTCCCAGACGGAGTCGAGGCGCTCCATGAGGACGGCGAGATCGGCCGGGGTGCGTCCGGAGGCGACCTCGTCGGCCAGGACGTGCACGACGTTGCCGAAGCCCTGGGCGGCCGTGGCGGGGGCGTCGGCCTTGACCTCACGGCCCAGGAACCACTGCAGGGCGCACGTGTTGGCGAGCTGGTCCAGGGCGCTCCCGGACAGCACGACGGGCTTGTCGCGATCGCGCAGCGGGACCTTGCTCTCGGTCGGCTCGTACAGGCCCCACCAGCGGTACGGGTGGGCCGAGGGCACGAGGGGGCGGCCGTCGTCGTCGCTGAGGGCGGCGAGGCGGGCGAGCCGGCGGGCGGCGGCCTCGCGCAGTCCGTCCGACACGCGCGGGTCGACGGTCGTGGCGCGCAGCTCGGCGACGAGGGCGACCACGGACAGCGGGCGGCGGGGGCGGCCCGTGACGTCCTTGGGCTCCACGCCGAGCTCGGTCAGGAACCGGGAGGGCTGGTCGCCGTCGTCCGCGGGCGCCTTCACCGCGGTGACGACGAGGCGCTCCTTCGCGCGCGTGGCGGCCACGTAGAAGAGGCGTCGCTCCTCGGCGAGGAGGGCGCCGGGGGTGAGCGGTTCGGCGAGCCCGTCGCGTCCGATGCGGTCGGCCTCCAGGAGGGAGCCCCGGCGGCGCAGGTCGGGCCAGAGGCCCTCCTGGACGCCGGCCACGACGACGAGGCGCCATTCGAGGCCCTTGGAGCGGTGCGCCGTCATCAGCCGCACGGCGTCGGGACGCACGGCGCGGCCCGCGAGGGTGTCGGCGGCGATGTCCTGGGCCTCGATCTCCTCCAGGAAGTTGCGGGCGCCGCGGCCGCCGGTGCGCTCCTCCGCGCGGGAGGCGACGGCGAACAGGGCGCACACAGCGTCGAGGTCCCGGTCCGCGTTGCGGCCCGCCGCGCCGCCGCGCCGGGCGGCCCGTTCGAGGCGCTGCGGCCACGGCGTGCCGTTCCACAGCTCCCAGAGGGCCTCTTCGGCGGTGCCGCCGGCGGCGAGCCCGGCGCGGGCGCGCGCGAGGAGCTCGCCGAGGCGCTGCGCTCCGCGCGCGTAGGCCGGGTCGTGCAGGGCGAGCCGCTCCGGCTCGGCGAGCGCGCGGGCGAGCAGCTCGTCGGAGGGCGGCGGCACCGCATTGCCCGCGGACCGCTCGTCCTCGCGCAGGGCGCGGCCCAGGCGGCGCAGGTCGGCGGCGTCCATGCCGGCCAGCGGGGACGCGAGCAGCGTCAGCGCCGTCTCGGTGTCCAGCCAAGGCCGGGGCTCGTCACCGGAGCCGTCTGCGGGGAGGCCGTCCGCGCGCTCTTCGCCCGCCTGGTCTCGGTCCGCGGGAGTGCCGTCTGTCGGGTCGCCGTCCGCGCGGGCGCCATCCATCAGGTCACCGTCCGCGCAAGCGCCGCCCGTCAGGTCCTCGTCCGCGCGAGCGCCGTCGGTCAGGTCACCGTCCACAGGGGCGCCATCCGTACCGGCGTCCTCTGTCAGCGCGCCGTCCACAGGGCCGCCGCCGTCCGCCTCCTCCTCCACCGGCCCCCGCGCGACCGCCTTGAGGGCCGTCAGGAGCGGCATGACGGCCGGTTCGTGGCGCAGCGGCAGGTCGTCGCCGTCGATGTCGAGCGGGACGCCGGCCGCCGTCAGGGCGCGCCGGATCGCCGGGATGCTGCGGGCGCCCGCGCGCACCAGGACGGCCATGTCGCTCCAGGCGACGCCGTCCTCCAGGTGTGCGCGGCGCAGGATGTCGGCGATGTTGTCGAGCTCGGTGCCGGAGGTCGGGTACGTGTAGACCTCGGTCGTGCCGCCGTCGCGGACCGGCGTCAGTTCGCGGTGGGCGCGGACCTTGTCGGCGGGCAGCCGGGTCAGCGGCATCCGCTGGGTGAGGCGCCGCGTCGCCTCCAGGAGACGCGCGCCCGAACGCCGTGACGTGGTGAGCACTTCCACGCGCGCGGGCGTGCCGTCGGCTCGGGGGAAGGCGTGCGGGAAGTCGAGGATGCCGTTCACGTCGGCGCCGCGGAACGCGTAGATCGACTGGTCCGGGTCGCCGAACGCGACCAGGGTGCGTCCCTGCCCCGCGAGCGCGTGCAGCAGCCGCACCTGGGCGGGGTCGGTGTCCTGGTACTCGTCGACGAACACGGCGTCGTACTGGGTGGCCAGCTGCGCGGCGACGTCCTGGCGGCGGGCGAGGAGCACGGCGCGGTGGACCAGTTCGGCGTAGTCGAGCACGCCCTGCATGTCGAGGACGTCCAGGTACTCGGCGAGGAAGGTGGCGGCCGCGCGCCAGTCAGGGCGGCCGATCCGGTGTGCGAAGGCGTCCAGGGCGGCCGGTCCGAGGCCGAGCTCGCGGCTGCGGGCCAGGACCGCGCGGACCTCGTCGGCGAACCCGCGCGTGGTGAGGCAGGCGCGCAGTTCGTCGGGCCAGCGCACATGGGCGAGCCCGGCCCGCTCCAGGTCGATCTGGCCCGCGAGGAGCTCTCGTACGGTGACGTCCTGCTCGGGGCCGGACAGGAGTCGCAGCGGCTCGGCGAAGAGGTCCGTGTCCTGGTGGGCGCGGATCAGCGCGTAACAGAAGGAGTGGAACGTCGTCGCCTGCGGTGCGCGTGCGGCGCCGATGCGTAGCGCCATGCGGTCGCGCAGCTCCACGGCCGCCTTCCGGCTGAACGTGAGGACGAGGATGCGTCCCGGCGCGGTGCCCTGCTCGATGCGGGCGGAGACGGCCTCCACGAGGGTCGTCGTCTTGCCCGTGCCCGGCCCGGCGAGGACGAGAAGCGGGCCGTGGGCATGGTCAACCACCGCACGCTGGCGTGCGTCCAGACGAGGGGGGTCCACCGGGGCCCGCGGCGTGCGCACCAGCCGGTACGCGCCGGGCATCCCCTGTCGAACCTGGTGGTGCGACAGGTGCCGGGGGGACGAGGAGGAACTCACGTGGATCGCTGGTCCTGGTGGGTGTGCAGGTGGTCGAAGGGCCGTGCGCGCAGGGCGGCGGCCGGGGGGTGAAGGAGGTGACTGCCATCGACGGTGCCGTCGACGCTACGCCGTCGAGTGTGGCGGAAGCCGGACTTCCGGCGCGCCTCCCGTGTCGTTTCCGGAGCAGGTGTGCCGCGTCTCACGGGCGGACCCGTGCCGTCTCCCACGACCGGCCGCGCCGGCCGTGTGTCGCGTCTCACGAACGGGCGCCGACGCCGCGAAGTGCCCCGGACGCCCCTTTTCCCCCGTACGGGCCACCGCCGGCTCGCCCGCGCGCGGGTCGGCCGAAGCGGTCACCTGTGAGCTTCCGCACGGGTCTCGCCGTCCCATCGCGCGCGCTTCATGTCGAGGCGCGGCAGGTGCCCTTCGGCGGCTCTGGAGGCCTCCCGCAGGGGTGTGCCCTCGTCCCTGTAGTGACCCAGCGCGCGCAGTTCGTGGCCCGGGAGCAGGTGCCCGTCGGCGCGCACGACACGCCACCAGGGGACGGCGCCCCCGTAGAGGGACATCACGCGCCCCACCTGGCGCGGCCCGCCCTCCTCCAGCCATTCGGCGACGTCCCCGTAGGTCATGACCCGCCCGGGCGGGATCAGCTCGGCGACCTCGAGGACGCGCTCGGCGTACTCGGGAAGCTCACCTGCCGCATCGCTCTCCTCGCTCATCCGGCCCATCCTGCCGCACGGCACCGACAACATGGAGGGACGTACGAAAGGCCGCCTGGAGAGTCGTACGAGAAGGCGCTTGCCGACGACTCCGTAGTTGTCGAAAGCACCCTGATACCCCCCGACGACGACGGGGCATGCCACCATCGTGCGGGCGGTGACTGGTGATACGAGATCAAGAAGAGACGACGGAGCAGAGCGTGCACCCCGAGAAGGCGGAGGGCTCCTCTGTGACACCGGCGCGCCCTGAGGACCCGGCCGGGCAGGCCGCGGACGACAAGCACGAAGAGCCGCTCCACGATCCCGGAGCCGACCAGGTGGACGGCGACGAACCGCTGCTCCCCGCGCGCGTGCACCGCCCTTCGGACCTCATGCGGCTCCTGGTGGGGCTGCTCGCGATCGTCGTCCTGCTCGGCATCGCGGCGTTCGCCCACGCCACGACGACGGGCTTCGCCCAGGACATCAACAAGGGCACGGGGCAGGCCCCCGACCTGCTGACCAAGTTCGCGGGGCTCGCGTCGAGCATCGCGATCCTGCTCGTGCCGGTCGCGTTCGCGATCGAGCGGCTCATCAAGCGGGACGGGCTGCGCATCGCGGACGGCGTGCTGGCCGCCGTGCTCGCCCACGGCGTGACGCTGGCCACCGACCTGTGGGTCGCCAAGGCAGCGCCCGAGTCCATCCAGGACGCGCTCACCAAGGTGTCGCCGGGCGACATCCATGCGCTCACGGACCCGGTGCACGGCTATCTGGCGCCCGTCATCGCCTATATGACGGCCGTCGGCATGTCCCGGCGACCACGATGGCGTGTCGTCCTGTGGGTGGTGCTGCTGCTCGACGCCTTCGCGATGCTCGTCACCGGCTACACCACACCGTTCTCGATCATCCTGACGATCCTCATCGGCTGGACCGTCGCCTACGGAACGCTGTACGCGGTCGGCTCCCCCAACGTGCGCCCTACGGGGCAGACGCTGCTGGCCGGCCTGCGGCACGTCGGCTTCCACCCCGTGAGCGCGTCCCGCGAGGAGGCGCACGAGGGGGCCACGGAGAACGGCGATCGCGGTCGGCGCTATTTCGTCACCCTGGAGGACGGTCCGCCGCTGGACGTCACCGTGGTGGACCGGGAGCAGCAGGCCCAGGGTTTCTTCTACCGGGTGTGGCGCCGGCTGACGCTGCGCGGCATCACCCAGCGCCGCAGCCTCCAGTCGCTGCGCCAGGCGCTGGAGCAGGAGGCGCTGCTCGCCTACGCGGCGATCTCGGCCGGGGCGAACGCCCCGAAGCTGATCGCGACGTCCGAGCTGGGCCCCGACGCCGTGATGCTCGTCTACGAGCACATCGGCGGCCGGTCCCTGGACGCGATGCCGGACGAGGAGATCACGGACGAGCTGCTGCGCGAGACCTGGCACCAGGTGCAGGCGCTGCAGTCGCGGCGGATCGCGCACCGCAGGCTCGCGGGCGACGCGATTCTGGTGGATCGTTCCGGCACGGTGATCCTCACCGACCTGCGCGGCGGTGAGATCGCGGCGAGCGATCTGGTGCTGCGCATGGACGTCGCGCAGATGGTCACGACGCTCGGACTGCGCGTGGGCGCCGAGCGGGCCGTCGCGTCCGCGGTCGGCATCCTCGGCCCCGACACGGTGGCGGACTGTCTGCCGCTGCTGCAGCCGATCGCGCTCACCCGCTCCACCAGGGCGACGCTGCGCCGCCTCGGGCGGGAACGGGCTCAGCGCGAGCGTGAGGCCGTCCTGGAGGCCGCCGACCGCGCCAGGGAGGCCCGGCAGGCCGCCGCGGCCGAGAACGGCGAGGCGCAGCAGTCCGTACGGGCCGAGAAAAAGAACGAGAAGAAGAACGAGAAGGCCGAGCGGCAGGCCCAGAAGCGGGCGATCGACGAGGCGCTCGACGAGGCCCGCGAGGAGGACCTGCTCACCCAGATCCGCCACCAGGTGCTGCGGATCCGCCCCCAGGCGCCCGTCGAACCGGCCCGCCTGGAGCGCATCAAGCCGCGCACCCTGATCAGCTTCATCGCCGGCGCGATCGGCGCGTACTTCCTGCTCTCCCAGCTCACCCACATCGACTTCGCGTCGATCGTCGGCGAGGCGGAGTGGGGCTGGGTCGGGCTCGCCGTGGTGTTCTCCGCGCTCAGCTACGTGGCGGCCGCGATGAGCCTTCTGGGCTTCGTGCCGGAACGCGTCCCCTTCATGCGGACCGTCGCCGCCCAGGTGGCCGGCTCCTTCGTCAAGATCGTGGCCCCGGCCGCGGTCGGCGGCGTCGCGCTCAACACGCGCTTCCTGCAGCGCTCGGGGGTCCGCCCCGGACTCGCGGTCGCCAGTGTGGGCGCCTCCCAGCTGTTCGGCATGGGCAGCCACATCATGCTGCTGCTGACCTTCGGCTATCTGACCGGTACGGAGAAGACGCCTTCCCTGTCGCCGTCCCGGACGGTCATCGCGGGTCTGCTGACGGTCGCCGTGCTCGTCCTTGTGGTGACGTCGATCCCGTTCCTGCGGAAGTTCGTCGTCACGCGCGTGCGCTCGCTCTTCGCCGGTGTGGTGCCGCGCATGCTCGACGTCCTGCAGCGGCCCCGCAAGCTGCTCACGGGCATCGGCGGAATGCTGCTGCTGACCGCCTGCTTCGTGATGTGCCTCGACGCGTCGATCCGCGCCTTCGGGGACGAGACGACGAGCCTGAGCCTGGCGAGCGTCGCGGTCGTGTTCCTCGCGGGCAACGCACTCGGTTCGGCCGCCCCGACACCAGGTGGTGTGGGTGCCGTCGAGGCGACGCTGACCGTCGGTCTGATCGCGGTCGGTCTGCCCAAGGAGGTCGCGGCCCCAGCGGTGCTCCTGTACCGGCTCCTGACCCTGTGGCTGCCGGTGCTGCCCGGCTGGCTGTTCTTCAACCACCTCACCCGCAAGGGCGCCTTGTAGGAGAACCGGGTCCCGGGCCGCGGTTCCTCACCCGCACAGACCGCAGCCCGAGCGCCCGGCACCCGGCCGCCGCAGGATGGACGCATGCCCATTCCGTCCCGCCCCCGCGCCGCTGCCCTGGCCGTCTCCGCCGCGCTGCTGTCCACGTCGCTCGCGGCGTGCGGCGGCGACTCCAAGGACGACGTGGATCTCCCGTCCCAGACGTTGAGCTGGAAGGACTGCCCCGCCCCTTCGGAGTCCGAGGGGGGCGGCGAGCCGCCGTCCCCGCTGCCCGGCGGAACCGAGTGGCAGTGCGCCACGATGAAGGCGCCGCTCGACTGGGACGACCCCAAGGGCGACACGATCGACATCGCGCTGATCCGCGCCGAGGCGAGCGGCGCAGAGGACAAGCGCATCGGCTCGCTGATCTTCAACTTCGGCGGCCCCGGCGGCTCGGGCGTCACCACGCTGCCCGCCTTCGGCACCGACTACGCGAAGCTGCGAACCCGCTACGACCTGGTCAGTTTCGACCCGCGCGGGGTGGGGCGCAGTGCCGGCGTCGAGTGCGAGGACGCCGAGCAGCTCGACAAGTACTTCCAGCAGGACTCCACGCCCGACGACGAGGCGGAGCGCCAGAAGCTCGTCGACAACGTCTCGGCGTTCAACGGCAACTGCGAGAAGCACTCCGGCAAGGTCCTCCCCCACGTCCGCACCACCGACGCGGCCCGCGACATGGACCTCATGCGCCAGGTCCTGGGCGACGACAAGCTGCACTACTTCGGCATCTCCTACGGCACCGAACTGGGCGGCGTCTACGCGCACTTGTTCCCGAAGAAGGTGGGCCGGGCCGTGTTCGACGGCGTCGTCGACCCCACCGAGGACCCGGAGCAGGGCTCGCTCGGCCAGGCCAAGGGCTTCCAGCTCGCTCTCGACAACTACGCGAAGGACTGCACGTCCCAGGTCGAGGACTGCCCGGTCGGCGACACGCCCCAGGACGTCAAGGACAAGATCGCGAAGCTGCTGCGGGACCTCGACGAGAAGCCGATCCCCGGGATCTTCCCGCGCGACCTGACGCAGACCGCGGCCACGAACGGGATCGCCCAGTCCCTCTACTCGAAGGACTTCTGGGAGTACCTCACGGAGGGCCTGCAGCAGGCGTACGACGGTGACGGCAAGGTGCTGATGATGCTGTCCGACTCGATGAACGGGCGCAACGAGGACGGGCAGTACAGCAACATCCAGGCCGCGAACGTCGCGATCAACTGCGCCGACGACAAACCCCGGTACACGCCGCAGGACGTCGAGGAGAAACTGCCCGAGTTCCGCGCCGCGTCCCCGCTGTTCGGCGACTACCTCGCCTGGGGCATGCTCGGCTGCACCGACTGGGCGGTCGGCGGAGCGGCCGACCACCCCGACGTGAGCGCCGCCGGCTCCGCCCCGATCCTCGTCGTGGGCAACACCGGCGACCCGGCCACGCCGTACGAGGGGGCCCGCAAGATGGCGCAGGCGCTGGGCTCGGGCGTCGGGGTCGAGCTGACGTACAAGGGGCAGGGGCACGGGGCGTACGACAGCGGGAACAAGTGCGTGTCCGGGGCCGTGAACCGGTATCTGCTCGAGGGGACGGTCCCGAAAGAGGGAACGGTCTGCTCGTGATCATGGAGTTATCCACAGGCCGGAGCGGAGGTCGGGCGGGACTCCTAATCTGACGTCGTCGGTTCGCGATCGGGAGCGGCCGGCGCAGGTCAGGACGGGTCGGGGGAGACGACACATGCGTGCGGAGACGATGGCCGGGGCGATGGCGGTGGCGGTGCGGCGACGGGGGTGTCGAATACGGACATGCGAAACGGGCCCCGCGCTCGATGCGCGAGGCCCGTCCGTGTCGATCGGTGTCCCGATCGGTGAACCAGCCGATGGACCGGCAGACGAAACGACTGACGGAACGGCCGATGGACCGGTCAGTAGATCGGCTTCTCCGGCTCGATCTGGTTGACCCAGCCGATCACGCCGCCACCCACGTGCACGGCGTCCGCGAAGCCCGCGGACTTCAGCACGGCGAGAACTTCCGCACTGCGGACACCCGTCTTGCAATGCAAGACGATCTTCTTGTCCTGCGGGAGGCTCTCCAGAGCGGTGCCCATGAGGAACTCGTTCTTGGGGATCAGCTTGGCGCCCGGGATCGAGACGATCTCGTACTCGTTCGGCTCGCGGACGTCGATGATCTCGATGTTCTCGTCGTCGTCGATCCACTCCTTGAGCTGCTTGGGAGTGATCGTGGCGCCGGCGGCCGCCTCCTGGGCCTCCTCGGACACGACGCCGCAGAAGGCCTCGTAGTCGATGAGCTCGGTGACGGTCGGGTTCTCGCCGCAGACCGCGCAGTTGGGATCCTTGCGGACCTTGACCTGGCGGTACTGCATCTCCAGGGCGTCGTAGATCATCAGGCGGCCGACGAGCGGCTCACCGATGCCGGCGAGAAGCTTGATGGCCTCGTTGACCTGGATGGAGCCGATGGACGCGCAGAGCACACCCAGGACGCCGCCCTCGGCGCAGGAGGGGACCATGCCCGGCGGCGGGGGCTCCGGGTACAGGCAGCGGTAGCACGGCCCGTGCTCGGACCAGAAGACCGAGGCCTGGCCGTCGAAGCGGTAGATGGAACCCCACACGTAGGGCTTGTTGAGCAGCACACACGCGTCGTTGACGAGGTAGCGCGTCGCGAAGTTGTCCGTGCCGTCGACGATCAGGTCGTACTGGCTGAAGATGTCCATCACGTTGTCGGCCTCGAGCCGCTCTTCGTGCAGGACCACGTTCACGTACGGGTTGATGCCGAGGACCGAGTCCTTCGCGGACTCCGCCTTGGACCGGCCGATGTCGGCCTGGCTGTGGATGATCTGGCGCTGCAGGTTCGACTCGTCGACCTCGTCGAACTCGACGATGCCGAGCGTGCCCACGCCGGCCGCGGCCAGGTACATCAGGGCCGGCGATCCGAGGCCGCCGGCGCCCACGGCGAGCACCTTGGCGTTCTTGAGCCGCTTCTGCCCGTCCATCCCGACATCCGGGATGATCAGGTGGCGGGAGTACCTGCGGACCTCGTCTACGGTGAGCTCAGCAGCTGGCTCGACCAGGGGTGGCAGCGACACGGGGACTCCGTTGGTCGGTATCTACGTACGGTTGTTCCGTCAGTAACACTGCCACGCCCTCCTTCATTCCGAGACACCCGGTCCGATCCGCGAGACAATTTCGTCCCAGTACCCGGGCATCGACTCCCAGGCCGTGCTCGCGCCGCCCCGTTCCGTGCGGTCGGTGAAGTAGATGGTGCCCGCGCCCTGCCAGCGCGCGATGCGCAGCGCCTCGTCGAGATGGCCGCGCGGCATGCCGTGCACGAAGTGGCAGAAGCGCTCCGGCGGGTACTCCGCCGTCCATTCCGCCACCTGCGACCAGCGGTAGTCGCTCCAGGCACCGGAGAAGGTGACCAGCTGGTCGGCGTTCTCGGCGTATCCGGGATAGGGGTGGGTGCCGTGGCCGAGCACGATGTACGCGTCGTCGATCAGGGCGCGCAGGGTCGTGACGGTCCGCCGGACCTCGGGCAGTGCTGCCCGCTCCGTGGGACAGCGGTCCAGATGGAAGCCGTCCACCCGGTACCAGTCGAGGTAGCGGTGGGCGTCGGAGACCAGTTCGCCGAAGGAGCGGGCTCCGTAGGTCAGGTCGAGGTGACCGAGAACACGTACGCCCGCGTTCCGCAGCCGGCCCACCGCTTCCAGGCAGTGCGGGTCGGGGCGGGTCCCGGGGCCGTGCGCCACGTTGAGGACGACCCAGTGCAGCGGGGTCGAGGGCCGGGTCAGTTCGGCCCACTCGGCGGGGGCGACCAGGGGGTGGGCGAACCCGGGGATGCCGAAGCCGAGACGTACATCGGTGCTCGACAGGCCGGTCGCGGTCGGAGTCAGATACGGCATGCCGCCTCCATCCAGATGTCGGCGAGGGATTCTTCGAGGTTGATGCGGGGACGCCAGCCGAGCCGGTCGCGCGCCGTGCGCACGTCGGCCTGCTGCCAGCTGCCGCAGCCGTCGGGGTACGGGTACGCGGCGGGCGGGCTGTGCATCCCGTGCTCGGACTCGCCGCGCGGGTGGCCGACGGCCGGCCGCAGTGCGGACGGCGGGCCGTCGAGCTCGTGCAGCGCGCCACCGAAACCGGCGACGCGCGCGAGCACGGCGGCGGCGTCCCGCAGGCGCACGGCGCGGCCGGAGCCGATGTTGATCACGCCTTGTGCGGCGGACAGCGAGGCGGCGTGCACGGCTCGGGCCACGTCGCGGACGTCGATGAAGTCGCGCTGGACGCCGAGGCCGCCGAGCTTCAGCTCCCCGTCGCCCGCCTGCATCGCGCGGCGCATGGCCTCCGCGAGCCTGCCCAGCGGGGACCCGGCGGGGGTGCCCGGGCCGGCCGGGGAGAAGACGCGCAGGACGACGGCGTCGAGGCCGGAGCCCAGGACGAGTTCGGTCGCGGCGAGCTTGCTGACGCCGTACGGGCCGCCGGGCCGGGGCACCGCGTCCTCGGCGGTGGACGAGCCGGGCTGCGAGGGCCCGTACTCCGCGCCGCAGCCGATCTGTACGAGGCGGGCTCCGCAGCCGCTGCGGCGCAGGGCTTCGCAGACGGTGGCGACGGCGACGGTGTTGTGCCGGGTCAGTTCGCGGGCTCCGCCGCGGGTGGCGCCGGCGCAGTTGATGACGACCCCGGGATGGACGGCGTCCAGGAAGCGGGTGAGCGCGCCGGGGCTGCCGGTGGCGAGGTCGAAGCGGACGTCGGCGTCGTCGCCCCGGCCGAGCGCGGTGAGCTGCACGGCGGGGTCGGCCAGGAGACGGTCGGCGACGAAGCGCCCCAGGTACCCGTTGGCCCCGATCAGCAGAACCCTCATCGGTCGCCTCCCGGAGTCCGTGCTCCGTCGTGCGCTCCGCACGCCGCGCGCCGGGCGCTCGGCTGGTGGGGTGCGCGCCGACCGTGAGGTCCGGAGTATCCGGCGTATCCGGTGCCTCCGGGAGGAGGGGTGGTCATCTGGCGTTCTCCTTATGGGTGTTGCCGTGGTTCGTCGGGTGGGCCCGCGGTGTCGGCCCCGCGGGCGGAGGGAGGTTCCGGTCATGCGGTGAGCGGGAGGTGCGAGGAGGTCGCGTGCTCGGCAGGGCCGGTCCGTGGTCATGGGGCGGCGCCCGCCGTGGCGTCGGGGCCGGCGTGGGCGGAGGCCTGGGTCAGGGTTCGGCCCGCGTGGGCGAGGAGCGCGAGGGCGGCGACGGTGCAGGCGATGGCCGGTACGACGCCGGTGCCGGCCGTGTCGACGAGCGTCTCCACGGGCGCGCCGGCGAACTCGCAGCCGGGCAGCCGGGCCGCGAAGACCATGGAGACGGCCAGAGCCTCGACGGCCGCGGCGGCGCCGAGCACGACGGCGGGGGCGTGCGTACGGCCGTGCGCGGCGAGCAGTCGGGAAAGGAGGAGCAGGACGCCGAGGGAGGTCGTGCCCGCGTAGTCGATGTCCTGGTCGAGCACGGCGCCGGCACCGGCGAGGAGTGCCGCCAGGATCACAGCGAACAGGAGGACGCAGCCGAGGAGCAACGGGCGGGCGGAGGCGGCGAATTCGGCGAGCCCCCGGCTGGTGGCGAGCCGCCGCCGGGCACCGGCCATGAACAGGTAGGCGCACAAGGTGCCGGGCGCGACGCTCACCGCGAGGGCGAGCAGGGGCGCGGTCGCCGGGGACCAGGCTTCGTCGGGGCCGCCGGCGAGGGCCTCGGAGAGAAGGCCGTCGCCGAGTGTGGCGTAGGTGAGCAGCCACCAGACCCACAGGCCGGTCGACGGGGCGGGCGGTCCGTCCCCGGCGCGGAGCGGGCCACGGCGCAGTGCCGCCCGCAGCGCCGCGCCGACGACCAGGACCCCGGCGCAGCCCAGGGTGAGCCGGGCGACGCCGCTCGTGTTCTCCACCGCGAACAGGGTCAGCGCGCCCACGACACCGGGCAGCAGGGCGAGTACGGCCCAGGTGCCGCGCGGGCCGGTGCGGCCGGGCGGGGCCGTGGGGTGCGGTTCGACGGGGTCGCCGGTGCGGGGGACGCGGGCGTACATCTCCTCGGCCAGGGAGAACACGTCCTTGTGGCGGTAGCGGGCGGCGGTCCGGTCGGTGACCCCGCGGGCCTCCAGGCCGGCGGCGATCTCCAGCGGGTCGACGGCACGCTCACACAGGTCGCGGTGCCGGTGCATCAGCACTTTGACGGGGTCGGCTCCGGAACGACGTTGCGGTGTACGGGAGTTGGGGGTGGTTCGCTCGGCGGATCTCTCGACGGGCCGCTCGGCTGTGCGGGTCACGGAGGCCCCGGAGACGTCGGGCTCGGGGGCAGTGTGCGCACGCTCGACGGGCCGCTCGGCGGTGCGAGTCGCGGAGGCCCCGGAGACATCGGGCTCGGGGGCGTTGGGCGCACGCTCGACGGGCCGCTCGGCTGTGCGGGTCACGGAGGCCCCGGCGCCGCGCGCGGCGTCCCGGGCCTCCTCCTGGGCGCCGGCCCTCGCGGCTCGGGCTCCTTTCGGGGAGGCTTCGGGCTCGGGGGCGGTTTGCGCGGAGGCGCTTGCCGCGGGGGTGCTTGCCGCGGGGGTGCTCGGCTCCGGGGCCCCCGACGCGGGGCCGCTCGGCTCGGAGACCCCCGACACGGAGTCGCTCGGCTCGGAGACCCCCGACGCGGAGTCGTTCGGTCCGGGGGCACTCGGCTCGGAGGTGTCCGGCGCGGGGGCGGCCGCCTCGGCGGTGTCCGGCGCCGCATCGGCGGACGGGTTGGGCAAACGATCCGCCCCGGTGCCAGAGCCCGATTCCGGCTCGCCGGTCGGCGTCCAGGCGACGGGCCCGACCGGAGCCTCGGGCACATCGGTTCCGACGCCGCCCGTGGGGGCCACGCCCTCGCGCCCGCTCATGCCTCACCCTTCCCGCAGCCAGGGGTGGCCCCGGCCAACTGTTCGTACTGCTCGTGCTCTCCGCCCCCGGCCAGGGCGCCCGGGCCCGGTTCGACCCAGCCGGGCGCGTCCGTCGCTTCGGGACGCTCCGCGAGCCAGGGCTCTCCGACGGCGCGCGCGGCCGGGGCCGTCCACCGGCCGGGCACGTGGGCCTCCAGCGGGTGGGCGAAGGGCAGGGGCTCGCCCGAGTCGTCCAGGGCCTCCCGGCGGACGGGGCAGCGCGACACGATCTCCAGGTAAATGCCGCGAAATGCCGCGACGTTCTGTTCGACGGTGAAGAGTTCCAGGGCGCGGGCACGGGCCGCGGCGCCGAGCCGCTCGCGGCGCTCGGGGTCGCGGAGCAGCGCGACGCAGGCCTCGGCGAGCGCCCGGGGATTGCGCGGTGGCACGACGAGCCCCGTGCCACCGATGACCTCGACGACGGCGCCCACGTCGGTGGAAACGGTGGCGCGCCCGCAGAACATGGCCTCGACCAGGCTGATCGGGAAGCCCTCGACGACGCTGGACAGGACGACGACACTGCCCGCGCCGTAGGCGTCGGCGAGGTCAGGGGCCTCGGGGCTGCCGAGTTCCTCGAAGGAGACGGGGTTCTCGCCGACGGCGTGCAGCCCTTCGGCCTCGTCGGGGAAGAGCTGCGCGGCGAGGGCCTTGCAGTGCCCGAGATAGGTCTCGGCCCCCATCTCCGCCGCACCCGCGAACCCCACCTCGGCCCGCCCCGCACCCCCGCCACCACCAGCCCCACGCACACCACCGACGCCAACACCCATGCCACTCACGCCACTTACGCCACCCGCGCCGCCGAAACCACCCGCACCAGTCGCACCCCCCAGGCCGCCAAAGCCACCCAGGCCGCCAAAGCCACCCACACCCCCCGCACCACCGGCGCCGGCCACACCCCCGGCCAAGAACCCACCACCGGCCGGACCCCCAGCTCCAGCTCCAGCTCCAGCTCCAGCCCCCACCCCCACCGGCACCGCCCCCACGATCCGCAGCCGCGCCTTCGGCTCCTCCTTGCGGATCTCGGCGAAGGCGTGCAGGAGGGAGATGAGGTCCTTGGACGGTTCGATGCGGCCGACCCAGACGAGCGTGTCGGGCTCGCCCGGATCCTCCCGCTCGCCCACCTCGGCGAAGCGCGAGGCCTCCATGCCGGGGTGGACGGTGCGGAGCTTGGCGCGGTCGGCGCCGCAGCGCTCCTGCCAGCGTCGCGCGTGGGTGTTGCCGGGCGTGATGAGCGCGGCCTCGCGGTAGACCTCGGCGGCGAGCCGGCCGTGGAAGGCGGCGAGCAACGCGCGTACGGGAGCGCTGAGTTCGGCGTCTCCGGCGGCGATGTAGCGGGCCCGGAGCTGGACCCCGTACTCGGTGACGAGCAGCGGGACGCCGAAGAAGCGCTTGGCGACGAGGCCCGGCAGCGCGGCGGAGCCGCCCGAGGTTGCGTGACAGAGGTCGACGGCACCGAGCCCGCCGCCCCCGGCCGAGCCGGCGGCGGAGGCGTCGTCGTACCAGTCGAGGGAGAGCGGCCGCAGCGCGCGCTCCAGGTGTCCGGTGAAGGCGAGCAGGTCGGGGACGCGGGCGGCCCGGACGGCGCGCTGCGCTCCGGGCGCACGACAGGCGCGCTCCAGGATGCGCACAGCGGCCTCGGAGCGCAGCGCGGGACCCAGCACGCCGTGGTCCCGGGCCAGCTCAGCAAGCCCGTAGAGCGCGCAGGCGAAACGGTCCGCCTCGACATCAGAGCCGCCAGACCCCACAGAACCACCGGAACCGTCAAGGCCACCGGAGCCACTGGAACCGCCGGAGCCCCCGAGAAGATCGGAGGAGACACCGGCGCCGCCGGAGCGCACGATCGCCGTCACGAGCTCTCCGTAGAGCGTGGCGAAGCGGCGACGCGCCCGTCGGCCGATGGCGGGACCGAGGGCGCCGTCATCGGCGCCGGTCCACAGCGGCGCGGTCCGCACCCGGCTGACCTGCGGAGGGAGTTCGATCCAGCCCGCGTCCTCCTGGGCCTGGCTGCGACTGAGCGCGTAGATGTCGAACTCGTGCTGCTCGAGCCCGCGCACAAGCCGGTCGCACCAGAGTCTGGCCTCACCGCTCACATACGGATAGCCACCCTCGGTCAGCAGTCCGATGCGCACGCGCACACCCCCGATCTCCCTCTCGGTGAGCGCCCCTACTGCGCCGGCGGCTCCGCGCGCGCCACCTATACTCCCAAATCGGGAGGCTCATAATAACCAAAACCCACC
>NZ_JBHYTK010000004.1:85702-94253 GCF_042749255.1 Streptomyces sp. NPDC059524
TGCGCGTCGTCACCTTTTTGTCCTCTCTGGGGTGGGCGCTTTTGGGGTTCTCCCCCCCCCCCCACCAAAAGGGGTGAACGGCCGTAACTTTCCCGCGCGCGTGACGTTCTGTCGCGCTAAGAGATCAAAGCGCTACGGAAAGCTACGGAGTGTCAACCCTTGGGAAACACCCAGGGGTTGGGCCGGCAGGTGATGCCATCGGCCTTCAGGAACTTGGTCTGCTGCTGCATGACCGGAGCCGGCGCGCCATTCTGCGTGCACGTCACGTGATTGAAGCCGAGCCGGTGACCGACCTCGTGATTGATGAGCATCTGGCGGTACGGGAAGATCGCCTTGTCGTGCAGGGCGTCGTCGTACGGCTTCGCACCCTGCGCCCAGCGGTACGCGTTGATCATCACGCGCTCGGTGGCGGCCGAGTCGCACGACACGTTGTCCTCCGTCGTGTCGAGGCCCGACTTCGCGCACCAGTCCGCGGTGGTCCCGGGGCTGGCGAGCGTGATGACGAACTGCGCCTCCTCGCCCTTCCCGACGCGCTCGAAGGTGCGCTCGCCGCCGTGGGCCCAGCTCCGCTTGTCGTTCAGGGTCTTCTGCACGGCGTCGGCGAACAGCTTGGCGTCGAGGCCGAGGCCCTTCTCGACGTCGACGCGGTAGCGGAACTTCTCCCCCTTGCCGGGCGCCGCGGCCCCGTCGGGGATCGACTCGAACGCGCCGGAGCCCTTCAGGTCCGCGGCGAGCGGGTACTTCTTCGCCATCTTCTGCTCGTACGTGAGCGGGACGACGCGGGCCGGAGCGGTGGGCGTCGCCCGGTCGTCGGAGCGGGAGGCGGAACCGCCCTGGGTGCGGGAGCCCTCGGCGGCCCCTGCCCTCGTGTCGCTCCCGGAGCCGCTGTCCCGGTCGGCGACCTGGCCCGCGACAACGATGGCGAGCACGGTCGTGACGGCCGCCGCGGCGATCCCCGTGAACGTCATCCCCTTGCGGCTCCGGCTCCGGGCCGGCTCCTGCGGCAGCTCGTCCGAGGGCAGCGGCGGGTAGTCGTCCCAGTCGGAGACGGAGGCGTACGGATCGGCCGGGTACGCGTTCGAGGCGTGCGGACCGGACGCGTACGGGTCGGACCGGTACGGGTCCGGCGCCTCGGGCGTGCCGAGGAGCGTGCGGCCGGACGGCGCCGCGGCATGGCCCGCGGGCGCGCCGACGCCGTCGAACGCGTCGACGTACTCCTGGCGCGGGCTCGGCAGCGGTCCGGTGCCGGGACCCTGAGGGCCGCCGGGCGGAGCCACCGGAGGGACCACAGGCGGGACGGCGGCGCGGCCACTGCCCCGGGCCGTCGGCGCGGCCGGAGAGGGCGGAGCGGGCGGGCCGCCCCAACCGCCGCCCGGCTCATGCTGCTCGGGGTGACCGCCCCGGACGTACGGCGCGGCAGGACGGGCCGGCCGGTGCGTGCCCTGCGACGACTCGAAAGCCGACTCGTAGGGCGACTCATAGGGCGACTCGGAGGTCGGCTGGAAGGTCGAGGGATAGGCCGACGGGTAGGACGAGGGCTGGTGAGCCTGCGACTGCGGGGAGGGCGCGGCCTGCGGTGGCTCGGCGGCCGCGCGGCGCCTGCGGCCGGAACCGGGGCCCAGCCTGGGCGCGGCGGCCCGCGCCATGGGCTCGGCCGGTTCACCGGCCCGCTCGCCGCTCTCTGCCGGTCCTCGGCGGCTATGCCGTCCCACAGGCCGCCTCAGCTCCCCGGATTCGTACTGTGCAATTTCTCGTCATGCGTCGGCGTCTGGTCACACGCTGACTGGTCTTCATGTCTCGGCGCACCACGTGACGCTCTCACATCACCCGCCGCCCCGTTCAACGTCTCCGTGTCCGACAGGAGTTCCCGGAACGCGGTGGCGACCGTCTCCGGATATTCCATCATCGCGACGTGCCCCGCGTCCGGCAGGGTCAGCAGCCGCGCGTCGCGGAACGTTCTGGCGGCGCGCGCCGCCATCCGGTACGACACCAGCAGGTCGCGGCCGCCGTAGACGAGCAGGGTCGGCGCGAGGACGCGCTCGGCCTGGCGCCACAGTCCGTGCTGACCGCCGAGCGTGTACGCGTTCACCACCCCGCGCGCGGAGCGGGCCATCGCATCCCAGAAGTAGGGGAGCTTGAGGCGCCGCTCCATCTCCTCGACGGCGGCGCGGAACCCCTCGGGCGAGACCCGGTTCGGATCTCCGTAGCAGAGCGCCATCACGCCGCGGACCCGCTGCTCCGCCGTCCAGTCCTTCGTCAGACGGGTGAAGAGGGAGGCGACGCCGGGCACGGCGAGCAGCCCGGTCGGCACGGCGGTGCGCTGGACGCGGATCTCGGGCAGCGCGGGCGACACGAGCGTCAGCGTGCGGACGAGGTCGGGGCGGACGGCCGCCACGCGCGTGGTGACGGCGCCGCCCAGCGAGTTCCCGAAGAGGTGGACGGGCCCGCGGCCCTGCGCGTCGAGGTACCGGATGACGGCGCGGGCGTGTCCGGTGACCGAGTAGTCGCCGTCGTCCGGCGGCGGCGAGTCGCCGAAGCCCGGGAGGTCGACGGCCTCGCCGTCCACCACGTCGGCGAGCAGCGGCATCAGCGCCGACCAGTTCTGCGAGGAGCCGCCGAGGCCGTGTACATAGAGGGCGGGCGGAAGTCCCTCCCGCGCGGCGGGGCGCGACCGGACCGCGAGGGTCAGGCCGGGCAGGCCCACCGACCCCATCGACTCCCCCTCCCCGACCCGGACGCCTCCCGGGGCGGACACCGTGTCCACGGCGGACGGCACTCGCGGCGACTCGGTCGAAGACATGCGGGATATGTTACGAGACGATCACGCACTGGATCGTGTGTTCGCCGTCACAGCCCGCATAGCGCGCCGTTCCTCTGTCTCCTACGCTCGATTCAGGGCACCCGCCCACGTGGAACAGTGAGGAAGGGAGCCATTCATGACGGTCGACCCCAGCGATCCCGAGACCTTCACGGAGCGCGGCGACAACACGGAGATCGATGTGGAGGCCCCGGAGGCCGACGCTGCCGAGCAGCACGCGGACCTCTCGCAGGACCGGGACGATCCGCCGGCCGGCGACGCCGACCCCGACACCGCGAACGAGGCGGACCGCGCCGAGCAGGCCCGAGTGGTGGCGCTCGACGAGGACGACTACCGCTGAGCTCGCCCCGTACGACCGTCACAGTCAAGGGACGGCCGGTGATGCGGCACGTCGGCGGCCGGACGCACATCAGCGGACGGCCGGATGCCGGGCGACGTGTCAGGCGACATGTCGGGCGACGGTATATACCGCTTTCCCGTGACAAGACCGCTACGCGCCGCTTTCACTGCCGTCCGGTCCGTGAAATTCTGCGCCTGCACCGCGCACATCGCAGTTACCCAAAAGTACGATGACGACGCGGCGCACACCGCAACGGACGATTTTGGGAGGCGGCGTGACAGCCACCGAGCAGACGGAGGCGGCGCGCCCGAAAGGCACCCGCCTGCCGCGCCGTGCCCGACGCAATCAGCTCCTGGGCGCGGCCCAGGAAGTATTCGTCGCACAGGGCTACCACGCGGCCGCGATGGACGACATCGCGGAGCGTGCCGGAGTCAGCAAGCCGGTGCTCTACCAGCACTTCCCCGGCAAGCTCGACCTCTATCTGGCGCTCCTCGACCAGCACTGCGAGTCGCTGCTGCAGTCGGTGCGCACCGCACTGGCGTCGACGTCGGACAACAAGCAGCGCGTCGCGGCGACGATGGACGCCTACTTCGCGTACGTGGAGGACGAGGGCGGCGCGTTCCGGCTCGTCTTCGAGTCGGACCTGACGAACGAGCCGGCGGTGCGCGAGCGCGTCGACCGCGTCAGCATGCAGTGCGCCGAGGCGATCTCCGACGTGATCGCCGAGGACACGGGCCTGTCCAAGGACGAGTCGATGCTGCTGGCCACGGGCCTCGGCGGCGTCTCCCAGGTCGTGGCGCGCTACTGGCTGTCCAGCGAGAGCCCGGTGCCCCGCGACAAGGCGGTCGAGCTGCTCACGTCCCTGGCGTGGCGCGGCATCGCCGGCTTCCCGCTGCACGGCATCGACCAGCACTGAGGGCGGCGACGAGAGCATCGACGGTGCCGGGCGCCCCTGTAATGGGGCGCCGCGCCGTTTTGTTCCCGCCGGGCTGTTCGCTCTTGGCGTGCGGCAAGGGCACCGGGAGCCTCGTCTCACCGGGCTAATCTTTGCTGGGTACGGCGCGGTCGTCCGCGCACATCACGGATCGTCGGAGGGACAAGGCCGTGGAGGTCAAGATCGGCGTGCTGCACACGCCCCGCGAGATCGTTCTGGAGAGCGATCAGTCCGCCGAGGAGGTCGAGGGCGCCGTGTCCGAGGCTCTGTCCGGCAAGTCGCAGCTGCTCTCCCTGACGGACGACAAGGGCCGCAAGGTCCTCGTCCCCGCCGAGCGTCTCGCGTACGTCGAGATCGGCGAGCCGGCGGTCCGCAAGGTGGGCTTCGGCCCCCTGTAGCGGCTTCGCGGCAGATACGGAATTCCGGGAAAGGGCCCGGTGACGCACACCGTCACCGGGCCCTTTCCCGTGCTCGTGCACGCGGCCGCCCGGCTCCGGACGCGTCCCGCGTACGACCACGGCGCACACACAGGACGGCCACAGAGGGAGGGTTGCGTTCCGGGGCCCAGGGGTAGACCCGCTAGGACCGTTTTGCACCGGCCGGACGCGCGGGAGGGACCCACCATCATGCTGCTCGAGGCTCTCGGCTCCGCACTGCTCGGCCTGGCTCTCGCCCTCGCCGCCGGGCGCCGGCTCCCGCGCCGGCTGCCGGCTCCGCGTCTGGTGGTGCCCACGGGCGTCGCCGGTGCGCTGTTCGGGGCGTTCGTGACGCACAGCGCGCTCGGCCCGGGGCACGCGCTCGCCACGCTCGGCGGCGCGCTCGTGCTGGCGGCGGCCCTGCTGTCCCTGCTGCTGCGCCCCGCGCGGGGCGGGGCGCGGCGGCTGAGCCCGAACGCCCAGTAGCGCCCGGGCCCACCGCGGCAGGAGCGTCAGGCGGCGAGGCCCAGCGCGGCCATCCGCTTGGTGTGCGCCTCGGTGATCCGGGAGAACATCTTGCCGACCTCGGCCAGGTCGAAGCCGTCGGCCACGCCGCCGACCAGCATCGTGGAGAGCGCGTCGCGGTCCGCGACGACCCGCTGCGACTGCGACAGGGCCTCGCCCATCAGCCGGCGCGCCCACAGCGCGAGCCGCCCGCCCACGCGCGGGTCCGCCTCGATGGCCGCCCGCACCTTCTCCACGGCGAACGACGCGTGCCCGGTGT
Source organism: Streptomyces sp. NPDC059524 (assembly GCF_042749255.1). Lineage (NCBI taxonomy): Bacteria > Bacillati > Actinomycetota > Actinomycetes > Kitasatosporales > Streptomycetaceae > Streptomyces > Streptomyces sp. NPDC059524. The sequence goes on from NZ_JBHYTK010000004.1 coordinate 90,995, forward strand.
CGTCGAGCACGGCGAGCACGAGGGAGCGGGTGTCGGAGTCGAGCCGGGCCGCGACCTCGCGGTAGAAGTCCGAGGCGATCGAGTCGCCGACGTACGCCTTGACCAGGCCCTCAAGCCAGTCCGACGGCGCGGTCTGCTTGTGGAAGCCGTCGAGCGCGGCGACGAAGGGGTCCATGGCCTCGGTCGGCTCGGCGCCGATCGCGGCGAGCCGGTCGCGCAGCTGCTCGAAGTGGTGGAACTCGGCGGACGCCATCTTCGCCAGCTCCGCCTTGTCGGCGAGCGTGGGCGCCAGCTTGGCGTCCTCGGCGAGCCGCTCGAACGCCGCGAGCTCGCCGTACGCGAGCGCGCCCAGCAGGTCGACGACCGCGGCACGGTAGTTCGGGTCCGCGGAGGCGGTGGCCCAGTCCTGGGCCGCGATTCCGGTCGGCGCGGGGGTCGCTTCGGTGGACGGCGTGGCGTTGTCAGACGTCTCCATGCAGCGCACAATAGCCCGCTCGCGGGGTCCGGTAAGTCCCTGGTCATGGAGTGTGACGACGGCTACGTGACCAAATCGGCCATCGCACATGCGCGTTTCCGGGGTATGGTGGTAAAGAGCCCGCCGAGTGCAAGCCTGTGTCATGTGCCTGCACGTATCTCCGACGGGCCTCATGAATGAGGATGCCCGGTCGGTGGCCCGATCGGCTCCGACCCGACAGCCCTCCGGGTCTGCGTCACATGGCGTACCGATCGAGGAGGGGCCCTCAGCGGCACGAGCGCTCGAGCGTCGGCAGTGGTCCCGCGCCATCCGGTTCCTCCGCAGCAGCGGATGCGGACCGGCGTACCAAAGGCACGGCACTGGCACGGTCACGACCCCCGCGTTCGCCTCGGTCCGCACCTCACAGAAGAGGCAACACCCTGACTACGCAGACTTCGACATTCCGTCAGCTCGGCATTCTTCCCGAGACCGCGGAGGCCCTCGAGGCCGTCGGCATCATCACCCCCTTCCCCATCCAGGAGATGACCCTCCCCGTCGCCCTCTCCGGCACGGACGTCATCGGCCAGGCCAAGACCGGCACGGGCAAGACCCTCGGTTTCGGTCTCCCCCTCCTGGAGCGCGTCACCGTCCCCGCGGACGTCGAGGCCGGCCGGGCCAGGCCCGAGCAGCTGACCGACGCCCCGCAGGCCCTCGTCGTCGTCCCGACGCGCGAGCTGTGCACCCAGGTGACCAACGACCTGCTGACCGCCGGCAAGGTGCGCAACGTGCGCGTCCTCGCCATATATGGCGGTCGCGCCTACGAGCCCCAGGTCGAGGCCCTCAAGAAGGGCGTCGACGTGATCGTCGGCACCCCGGGCCGTCTCCTGGACCTGGCCGGCCAGAAGAAGCTCGACCTCTCGCACGTGAAGGCGCTCGTCCTCGACGAGGCCGACGAGATGCTCGACCTGGGCTTCCTGCCCGACGTCGAGAAGATCATCAACATGCTTCCGGCGAAGCGTCAGACGATGCTGTTCTCGGCGACCATGCCGGGCGCCGTCATCGGCCTCGCCCGCCGCTACATGTCGCAGCCGACGCACATCCGCGCCACGTCGCCCGACGACGAGGGCGCCACGGTGCGCAACATCGCGCAGCACGTGTACCGCGCGCACAACATGGACAAGCCCGAGATGGTCGCGCGCATCCTGCAGGCCGACGGCCGCGGGCTCGCGATGATCTTCTGCCGCACCAAGCGCACGGCCGCCGACATCGCCGACCAGCTCAAGCGGCGCGGCTTCGCGTCGGGCGCGGTCCACGGCGACCTCGGCCAGGGCGCGCGCGAGCAGGCGCTGCGCGCGTTCCGCAACGGCAAGGTCGACGTGCTCGTGTGCACCGACGTCGCCGCGCGCGGCATCGACGTCGAGGGCGTCACGCACGTCATCAACTACCAGTCGCCGGAGGACGAGAAGACGTTCCTCCACCGTGTGGGCCGCACCGGCCGCGCGGGGGCGAAGGGCACCGCGGTGACGCTGGTCGACTGGGACGACATCCCGCGCTGGCAGCTCATCAACAAGGCGCTCGAGCTGGACTTCAACGACCCGGTCGAGACGTACTCGTCCTCGCCGCACCTCTACGAGGAGCTGAGCATCCCGGCGGGCACCAAGGGTGTCCTGCCGCGCTCGGAGCGCACGCGTGCCGGTCTGGACGCGGAGGAGATCGAGGACCTGGGCGAGACCCGTGGCCGCGGTGCCGACTCCGGTCGTGGTGGCCGCGGGGACCGCGGTGGCCGTGGTGGTCGCCAGGACCGTGACAACCGCGACCGCGAGAACCGCGAGGAGCGACGCGAGGAGCGTCCGGCCCGTACGCCGCGCCGTCGGCGCCGTACGCGTGCCGGTGAACCGCTCGCCGCGGGTGCCGCCGCCGCTGCGGCCGCTCCGGTGACGCCGGTCGAGGAGGCCGCCTCCGAGCCGCGCACCCCGCGCCGTCGCCGCCGCACGCGCGGCAACGCCCAGGGTGCCGCGCCGGTCGCTCCGGCCGCCGAGGCCGTGGTCGAGACGGTCGAGGCCGCCGCCCCGGTGCTGACCGAGGCCGCGCCGGTCGTCGAGGTGCCCGCGCAGTCGCGTCGCCGTACGCGGAAGAAGGCGGAGCCCGTCGTCGAGACGGCGGAGGCCGTGGTCGAGGCCGCCGCGCCGGTCGAGGCCGCGCCGAAGAAGCGGGCCCCGCGCAAGAAGGCCGCCGAGGCGGTCGTCGACACGGCGGAGGCCGTCGAGGCCAAGCCGGCCCGTCGTACCCGCAAGAAGGCCGAGCCCGTCGCCGAGTCGGCGCAGGCCGTCGCGGACACGGTCGAGGCCGTCGAGGCCGCGCCGAAGAAGCGGGCCCCGCGCAAGAAGGCCGTCGCCGCCGCCCCGGAGGAGACCGCCGTCGTCGAGGCCGCGCCCAAGAAGCGCACCACGACGCGCAAGAAGGCCGCCGAAGCCGCCGTCGACACCGCCGAGGCCACCGAGGCCGCGCCGAAGAAGCGCGCGCCCCGCAAGAAGGCCGCCGAGACCGTGGTCGACACGGTGGAGGCCGTGGAGGCCGCGCCGAAGAAGCGGACGGCGACGCGCAAGAAGGCGGAGGCCGCAGTCGACACCGTGGAGGCCGTCGAGGCCGCTCCGAAGAAGCGGGCGCCCCGTAAGAAGGCCGTCGCCGCCGCCCCGGAGGAGACCGCCGCCGTCGAGGCCGCGCCCAAGAAGCGCACCACGACGCGCAAGAAGGCCGCCGAAGCCGCCGTCGACACCGCCGAGGCCACCGAGGCCGCGCCGAAGA
>NZ_JBHYTK010000004.1:94352-120239 GCF_042749255.1 Streptomyces sp. NPDC059524
AAGCGCGCGCCCCGCAAGAAGGCCGTCGCCGCCGCCCCGGAGGAGGCCGCCGAGGCCAAGCCGGTGCGCCGTACGCGCAAGAAGGCCGTGGCCGAGGCCCCCGAGGCCTGATCGGTCGCACGACGCCGGAGCTGTACGCAGGCCCGGATCCCGCACACGCGGGGTCCGGGCCTGCGGCGTTGGACGTCCGGGCCTGCGGTGTCGGGGTGTTCGGACCTACGGGGTTCGGGCCCCGGCGGCCGAGGGGCGGCCTCCCGCATCGTCCCGTTAATCTCACGGCATGAGCAGGCCCGAGACGTTCACCCCGCCGCCCGGCACGCGCGCCCACGCCCTGCGCACGGCGCGCGGTGACTTCGCCGCGCTGACCGGCGGGCCGGCGTCCGGCCCGGTGCGCGGCACCGCGCTGCTGCTGCCCGGTTTCACCGGCAGCAAGGAGGACTTCATCTCGCTGCTGCTGCCGCTGGCGGAGGCCGGGTACCGCACGGTGGCCGTCGACGGGCGCGGGCAGCACGAGAGCGCGGGCCCCCGGGACGACGAGGCGCCGTACGCGCGCGCTGAGCTGGTCCGGGACGTGCTCGCCCAGGCCGCCGCGCTCGGGCCGGCCCCCGTCCATCTGCTCGGGCACTCCTTCGGCGGGCTCGTCGCGCGGGCCGCGGTGGTCGCCGACCCGGCGCCCTTCGCGTCGCTGACCCTGATGGCGTCGGGCCCCGCGGCGGTGTCGGCGTCCCAGCAGCAGCGGGTGGCGATGCTCCGGGACGCGCTGGCGGTGTTCGACATGGGGCAGGTGTGGGAGGCCATCCAGACGCTGGAGGCGGCCGAGGGTCCCGTCGAGCCGCGGGGCGACGAGGAGGATCTGCGGCGGCGCTGGATGAACAACAGCCCGGCTCAACTCCTCGCGGCGGGGCGGCAGTTGTGCACCGAGCCGGACGGGGTCGAGGCGCTCGCCCCGGTCGCGCCGCCGGTCCATGTGATCTCCGGCGAGGAGGACGACGCGTGGCCGGTGCCGCTGCTCGACGACATGGCGGCCCGCCTGAAGGCGGAGCGGACGGTCGTCGTCGGCGCCGGCCACTCCCCCAACACGGACCGCCCGCGGGAGACGGCGGCGGCGCTCGCCGCGTTCTGGGACAGGCACCCGGCCGCCTGACGCGCCGCCCGCCACATGGCCCGACGGCCGGCCCGCCACCTGACGCGCCGTCACTGTAGGTGCTCGCACGACCGCGCTACTCGCGAGTAATTAGTTCTTCGAAAAATTTCCTTAGCGTAGGGAATGTTTGCACGGGGCAACCCGTTGACCACTACAGAACGCGGGGCACTGTCGCCACGCCTTCCACCTCAGTTCTCCTCCAGGAGGATCACCAGACGAAGGGAGAAGCCTGTGCGCTTCGAGATCATGCGACTGGACGACGTCGACGGCGCGGCCGTCGACACCACCGTCGTGGACGCCGCCTCCGTCAATCGGATCGTTCAGCAGGCCGCCGCCATAGGGCAGCGCCTCTACATCCGCCCGGCCGAGTCCACCGCCTCATAACGGCGAGCGGCTCACACACTTCGAAGCCCCCGTACGCATCGTGCGTACGGGGGCTTCGCGCGTGCCCGGGCCGGGCGGCGGGCCGGGTCAGGAGCCCTGGATCACCTGGGTCACGCCGTTGATGATCTGCTGCACGGCGATGGCGGAGAGCATCATGCCGGCGAGCCGGGTCACGAGGACGACTCCGCCGTCCTTGATGACGCGGATGATCACGAGCGAGTACCGCATGACGAGCCACAGCACGACGTGGATCGCGACGATCGCCGTCCAGACGGAGACCTGCGTGGCGACCGAGTCGGCCTTCTGCACGGCGAGGATGACCGAGACGATCGCGCCGGGGCCCGCCAGCAGCGGCATGCCGAGCGGGACGAGCGCGACGTTCACGTCCTTCGTCTGCTTCGGCTCGTCCGTCTTGCCGGTGAGCAGGTCGAGCGCGATGAGCAGGAGCAGCAGACCGCCCGCGATCATCAGGGCGGGCACGGAGACGTGCAGGTAGTCGAGGATCTGGTGGCCGAGGACACCGAAGACGGCGATGACGCCGAAGGCGACGCAGACGGCCTGGAAGGCCATGCGCTTCTGGACCTTGGCGGGGCGGCCCGCGGTGAGGGCGAGGAAGATCGGGGTGATTCCGGGGGGATCCATAATCACAAAAAGCGTGAGAAAAAGGGATCCGAAGACAGCGACGTCGAACACGGTGGGGCCAGGCCTTGCGAGAGATGAGCGGAAAGAGGTGGGAGGCGGGGCGATCAGGGACGGCCGGGCGCGGACCGCGCGCCCGGGGGGCGTGGGTCGGTGCCGGTGCGGCGCTGATCAGGCGCGGCGTCCGCCGGCGCCCGGGACGGGGAAGGCCCCTGTGGCGCGGCGCACGATCTCCCCGTAGACCTCGGGGTCCGTGGTGAATTCGCCGGGCACACAGGTCTTGCGGCTGCCGTGGTAGTCCGAGGAGCCGGTGGTGAGCAGGCCGACGTCGGCGGCGAGGCCGCGGAGCCGGTCGCGGGTGGGCTCGTCGTGGTCCATGTGGTCGACCTCGATGCCGTCGAGGCCCGCCGCGGCGAGCTCGGCGATGGCCGACTCGGGCACGGTGCGGCCGCGCTCGGCGGCGGCCGGGTGCGCGAAGACGGTGACACCGCCGGCGGCCTTGACGAGACGGATCGCCTCGAAGGGGTCGGTCTCGTGCTTGTCGACGTAGGCGCGGCCGCCGTCGGCGAGCCAGTCCTTCGTGAAGGCGTCGGAGACCGTGGGCACGACACCGAGCTCGACGAGCGCGGTGGCGACGTGCGGGCGGCCGACCGAGCCGTCGCCCGCGATCCGGGCCACCTGCTCCCAGGTGACGCCGACGCCCAGCTCGTTCAGCTTGGCGACCATGCCGCGGGCGCGCGGCACCCGGTCGTCGCGGACCAGCTCGCGCTCGCGCAGCAGGTCCGGCTCGTCGGGGTCGAAGAGGTACGCCAGCATGTGCATGCTCACGCCGTCGAGGCGGCAGGAGAGCTCGGCGCCCGTGACGAGGGTCAGGCCCTCGGGCAGTGCCGCGATGGCCTCGGCGTGGCCGCGCGTGGTGTCGTGATCGGTGAGGGCCACGACGTCCAGACCCGCCGCCGCGGCGTTGCGCACCAGCTCGGCGGGGGTGTCCGTGCCGTCGGAAGCGGTGGAGTGGGTGTGCAGGTCGATGCGCACGGCTGCGGACTCCAGGCTTCGGACGGAGGGATCGGGACCGCTCAAGGATAACGGGGATTCCGGACCCCCTTGTCACCACCGAACCGGCCCTGACTCCTTACCGCCGGTACCCCCGACCCGGCCGCCCGCACGCCGTGGCCGGGCTCACTCCAGAATGCGCGGCGACAGCGCCCCGCACGGCATCATGTCGACCTCCGGTCCGGCGTCGCGCAGATCGGCGAGGACCAGCTCGTCGTACAGGAGCATGCCGGAGTGCTCGGGCCAGACGATCGCCCACAGCCACAGGCCGCGCGCCTCGCCCGCGAAGACGGCGCGGTCGTCCGGGGTGCCGGTGACGTGCCACAGCGGGGTGGGGCGGCCGGCCGCGAGGACCTTGGCCTGCGGTGGTCCCGTGACGTCCAGGAAGGGTCCGGGGTCGGGGCCGTCGATGCCCGCGTAGCGCGCGCCGAGTCCGACGCCGAGCTCCTCGGCGACGAGCACCAGCTCCCCCATGCCGCCGAGCGGCCCGGGGCCCGAGCAGGCGACGGCGGTGGCGCGGCCTCCCGAGCGGTCGTCCCCCGCGTTGGCCACACCGGTGAAGAGCCAGCCGACCGGCAGCGGCCACGGCATCCACACGGGGACACGGGCGCGCTTCACGACGACGCTGAGCGCCTCGACGCTGGGCGGGATGACCGGTTGTAACGGGTGCACGGCGCCGTGCACGTCGCACTGCCAGGAGTCGGCAAAAAGGCCGGGAGCCCTGACCCGGCCACCACACTTCGGGCAACTGGGTTCGCCCCTCATAAGGCTCAACGGTCCTCCCCGGGCCGCGCCGCGTCAAGGACGATCACCCGTCCGGACCGTCAGGATCATCCGACCGAGGACCTCACCATGTAGATGTAGCTTGCATTAATTAGCCGATCTAACTTATTATGTGCATACGCCAACGATTCAGAGCGTTCTAAGGAGCGGCCGGCATGAGCCACAGCGAGCCAGGAACCGAAGGGGACCCGTTCGACGCGGGCGCGACCAGCCTCCTGCGTCAGCCGAAGGCCGTCTGGGCGACCGCGGGCGCCTCCGTCGTCGCCTTCATGGGCATCGGACTCGTCGACCCGATCCTGCCGTCGATCGCGCAGGGCCTGCAGGCCACCCCGAGCCAGGTCTCCCTGCTCTTCACCTCGTACTTCCTGATCACCGCGATCGCGATGCTGGTGACCGGATTCGTCTCCAGCCGGATAGGCGGCAAGAAGACGCTGCTCGCCGGGCTCGCCCTGGTCGTGGTCTTCGCCGGGCTCGCCGGCACCTCGGACTCCGTCGGCCAGCTGGTCGGCTTCCGGGCCGGCTGGGGCCTCGGCAACGCCCTGTTCGTCTCCACCGCGCTCGCCGTCATCGTCGGCGCCGCGGCCGGCGGCAGCGCCGCCGCGATCCTGCTCTACGAGTCCGCCCTCGGCCTCGGCATGGCCTGCGGCCCGCTGCTGGGCGCCGTGCTCGGCAACGCGAGCTGGCGCTACCCGTTCTTCGGCACCGCCGCGCTGATGGCGGTCGGCTTCCTCTGCATCACCGCGTTCCTGAAGGAACAGCCCCGGCCCGCGAAGAAGACCTCACTGCTGGACCCCATCAAGGCGCTGGGCCACGGCGGCCTCGCCTCGGCGGCGCTCTCATCGTTCTTCTACAACTACACGTTCTTCACCGTGCTGGCCTTCACCCCGTTCGTGCTGAACATGACCCCGTACAAGTCGGGTGCCGTGTTCTTCGCCTGGGGCGTGCTGCTCGCACTGTTCTCGGTGGTCGTCGCGCCGCGCATGCAGGCCCGGTTCGGCTCGCTCAAGGTGCTCGGCGGCTCGCTCGTCCTGCTCGCCGCCGACGTGCTCGTCCTCGGCTACGGCAACCACACCACGGCCGTCGTCTGCACGATCCTGTCCGGCGCCTTCATCGGCGTGAACAACACCGTCTACACCGAGCTGGCCCTCGGGGTCTCCGACGCCCCGCGCCCGGTCGCCTCCGCCGGCTACAACTTCGTCCGCTGGTTCGCCGCCGCGGCCGCCCCGTACTTCGCGCCGAAGATCGAGGAGTGGACCGACATCCACATCCCGTTCGTCGTCGCCGCGATCACGGCTCTCCTCGGCGCGGTCGTCGTCTGGGTCCGCCGCAGCGCCCTCACCCACGAGGCCGAGGAGCTGGAGCCCCGGCACGCGAGCGAGGACAGCGTCTCCGTCTTCGCGAACTGACGCTCAGTCAAGCGGTACGGACCTGCGCAGCGGATCACGCAGGTCCGTCCCGCTGTTCAGCCACTTCTCCTGGAGCGCGCCCGCCCCGTGCACCCGCTTCCACGCCGCCTCGTTCTGCGTCATGGGCAGCAGCGGCAGGAACCGTACGGGGTCCATCGGTTCGTCCAGGTCCAGGTCCTCCACCAGGCCGCCCGGCTCCGCCACCAGGACGGAGGTGAACGGCGCCCCCGGCCACAGCGGCTCGCCCACGTCCAGGGAGGCGCCCGGCGCCACGACGACGCCCTCGACCTGCGGGGACGCGGCGAGCACGGCCAGCGGGCGGAGCACCTTGTCGGTCTCGGCGAGGCCGGCGCGGACCGTGAGGACCAGCTCGGCGCGCGGGCCCTTCACCGGGTCGGCGAGCGCCGCGGTGGGGTCGGACATCGGGGACGCGGACATGCCGAGCGTCGCGTACCGCACCACGTCCCCGTCGGAGAACCGCAGCACCTCGATGCGGTCCGTGCCGAGGAACGTGACCGCCGCGCGCGCGTCGGGCTCACCGAAGGCGGTCAGCAGCCGGGCTTCCACCAGTGCAAGAACTTCTCCCATCCCGCGAGCATAGAACTCGCATGCAACGGGTAAAGAAGGGACTTGCTTCTTCAGTCGGCTGATAGTCTTGGCCGCTGGTCGGCATGGTGCGCGGTCGCGTACCCGCCGAGCGTCCTCGGGACCCTCGGAGCGCCGGCCCGTCACCGTCCCCCACGGGGGACCGGCCGGAGGAGGTGGGGCTGTCATGGATCGAAGTCGATCGTGCAGTACCACCCGTTCTTCCGGCCGCTAGGCCCGCATCTCCTTTCGCAGTCCGCAGTGCGGCAGCCGTCCGGGCTGCCTCCGCGTCCTGTCGCGTGCGCCGGAAGAGCGCTTCGTTCCCACCTGATCTTTCCGATCGCACCGATCTGAGTCAGTAAGCGAAGCCGCCCCGCTCATGGTGCGGTGCTACCCGCTTTGTGGACGTGCAGCATGTCCTTCGGCCAGGACGTCCTCATTCCGGGTGGTTCCACCCGTAGCCGCCGCGGCTCCCGCTCGCGAAGGAGCCTGCCCATGTCGATGATTCGCGACCTGCGTGCCGCCGTCCGCCCCTCGCTGCGCAAGAGCGTGGCCCCGTACGGGAACGAGGCGCGCTCCTCGTACGACCCGACGCGTGACCCGTCGGCCGTCACGGCCGTGGTCGACTGCGCCGTCTACCGGGACGGCGCGCGCGTGGAGTCCACCGAGTGCCTCACCCCGAGCGAGGCCCGCCGCCGGGTGCGCCGTGACGGCGGCTTCGCCTGGATCGGCCTGCACGAGCCGACCGAGGCCGAGTTCGCCGGGATCGCCGCCGAGTTCGGGCTGCACCCGCTCGCCGTCGAGGACGCCGTCCACGCCCACCAGCGGCCCAAGCTGGAGCGCTACGACGACACCCTGTTCGCCGTCTTCAAGACCATCCACTACGTCGAGCACGCCGAACTCACCGCGACCAGCGAGATCGTGGAGACCGGCGAGGTCATGTGCTTCACCGGACGGGACTTCTTCATCACCGTCCGGCACGGCGGCCAGGGCTCGCTGCGCGCCCTGCGCCACCGCCTCCAGGACGACCCGGAGCTGCTGTCCAAGGGCCCGAGCGCCGTGCTGCACGCCATCGCCGACCATGTCGTCGACGGCTATCTCGCGGTCGCCGACGCGATGCAGGACGACATCGACGAGGTCGAGACCGACGTCTTCTCGCAGACCGGCAAGGGCTCGCCGCGCGGCACCGACGCGGGCCGCATCTACCAGCTCAAGCGTGAGGTGCTGGAGTTCAAGCGGGCCGTCGCCCCGCTGCGCCGCCCGCTCGCGCTGCTCAGCGAGCGGCCGATGCGGCTCATCGACCCCGACATCCAGAAGTACTTCCGTGACGTCGCCGACCACCTGGAGCGCGTCCAGGAACAGGTCATCGGATTCGACGAACTGCTCAACTCGATCCTCCAGGCCAACCTCGCGCAGGCCTCCGTCGCGCAGAACGAGGACATGCGCAAGATCACCTCGTGGGCGGCCATCATCGCCGTGCCGACGATGGTGTGCGGGGTCTACGGGATGAACTTCGACCACATGCCGGAGCTGCACTGGCGGTTCGGCTATCCGATGGTGCTGGCCCTCATCGGCGGCATGTGCTTCGGCATCCACCGCACCCTGAAGCGCAACGGCTGGCTGTAGCTAGGCTTCTGCGCATGACGACTGCTGAACTGCTCGATGCCGCCCTCGTCGAGGAGGCCACGAAGAAGTCCGGGCTCATCTGGGTCCGGGGTGCCTCGGGGACGGAGCGCGCCCTGTGGCACGTGTGGCACGAGGGGGCGGCGCTGGTGGTCGGTGACGGCCCCGGCGAGCAGCCGCTGCCCGGCCTCGACGACGGCTCCGCGGCGACCGTCACGGTCCGCAGCAAGGACAAGGGCGGCCGGCTCGTCGGCTGGCGGGCGTCGGTCGTCGCGCTGACGCCGGGCTCGGAGGCCTGGGAGGCGGCGGTCGGTGAGCTGAAGGGCAAGCGGCTGAACGCGCCGGACGCCGAGACGATGACCGAGCGCTGGGCCCGCGAGTGCCGGGTGCTGCGCCTGGAGCCGGCCGGCGGCGCGCACGTCCCGGTCCCCGAGGGCTCACTCGCGGCACGCCCCGTACCGACCCCGGCGACGACCCGGAACCCGGCGCCGGCGGGCCTGCCGAAGCTGCTGGCCCGGCGCAAGCGGAGCTGACAGCCCCTGGTCAGGAGGCCGGCAGTGCCTGGCCGTAGTCCACGGTGTCGGCGTCGTCCGGCTCCCTGAGCTCGAAGCCCTTGCCCCACTCGGTGAGCTTCAGCGAGCCCGCGCCGCCGGCCCGCTCCAGGCGCAGCGGGTACGCCGTGCCCTCCAGGGAGACGTCGAGGGTGCCGCCCGCGCCCTTGTCTCCGCTCAGCTCTATGGTGCGGACCCCGTCGGCGGCGCCCCGGTCGCCCTTGGCGAGGGTGCCGTGCAGGGTGAGCAGCCCGTCGAGCAGCACCTCCTTGTCGGTGAAGGTGCTCAGCTGCTTGTACGCGGGGTCGCCCGAGGGCACCTTCACGTACTTGCCGTCGAGCTTCTCCGCCGCCGTACCGCCTTCGTGCGCGTTCTTGCCCTCGTCGGAGTGCGTCCAGAAGGCGGCGCTCGCCTTGAGGAAGAGGTGCTCGCCGACCCGCAGCAGCTGGAACGTGCCGTCCTTCGTGGTCACCGACCCGGTGCCGCCGTCGTCCTTGAGCCGCATGTCGAGCCTGTACGTCCGTCCGCCGACGACCACGGAGCCGGAGACGTGCACGGTGTCCGCGGCCTGCGCGGCCTTCACCGTGCGGCTCTGGATCTTCTTGGCGGACAGCTTGCCGACCCCGTTGGTCCCCGCGTCCGGGTCCTGCTCGCCTCCGCCGCCGCACGCGGTGAGTCCGGCCACCAGCCCCGCGCTCAGCAGACCGGCCAGCAGGAACCGGGGTCGACGGGCCAGGGGGTGTGCGGTCACGGGCGGGACCACCTCTCGTGGGGCAAGGGGGGTGCGGCGGTGGGCAGGACGGCAGCGTACCCGTGCCCTGCGCGCCCGCTCCCGCAGGCCCTGGCCCCGGGCGGCGCAAAGGCGCCGTCGACCGGCTCGGGCTAGCCTGATCACCAGATTGCTCGTATGTACGCACAGGCAGGCACGAAAGGGAGGCGGGGTGACATGGCCGCAGGGGCTCCCCGCATCTTCGTCTCGCATCTGGCCGGAGTCGCCGTCTTCGACCCGAACGGCGACCAGGTCGGCCGGGTGCGCGACCTCGTGGCGATGCTCCGGGTGGGCCGCCGCCCGCCCCGGCTGCTGGGGCTCGTCGTCGAACTGTCCACGCGCCGCCGCATCTTCCTGCCCATGACCCGGGTCACCGGCATCGAGTCGGGCCAGGTCATCACGACGGGCGTGCTCAACGTGCGGCGTTTCGAGCAGCGGCCCACCGAGCGGCTGGTGCTCGGTGAGATGCTCGACCGGGTGGTGCGCCTGGTGGAGACCGGCGAGGACGTCACCGTCCTGGACGTGGCGATCCAGCAGCTGCCCGCGCGCCGCGACTGGGAGATCGACCGGGTCTTCGTCCGCAAGGGCAAGGCCGGCGCCTTCCGGCGGAACAAGGGCGAGACGCTCACCGTCGACTGGTCCGCCGTCGACGGCTTCTCCCTGGAGGAGCACGGGCAGGGCGCCGAGAACCTGCTCGCCACGTTCGAGCAGCTGCGCCCGGCCGACCTGGCGAACGTGCTGCACCACCTGTCCGCGAAGCGCCGCGCCGAGGTCGCCGCCGCGCTCACCAACGAGCGGCTCGCCGACGTCCTCGAGGAGCTCCCCGAGGACGACCAGATCGAGATCCTCGGCAAGCTGAAGGAGGAGCGCGCCGCCGACGTCCTGGAGGAGATGGACCCGGACGACGCCGCCGACCTGCTCAGCGAGCTGCCCGAGGAGGACAAGGAGCGCCTCCTCGCCCTGATGCAGCCGAGCGACGCGGCCGACGTGCGGCGCCTGATGGCGTACGAGGAGCGGACCGCGGGCGGTCTGATGACGACCGAGCCGATCGTGCTGCGCCCCGACGCGACGGTCGCCGACGCCCTCGCGCGCGTCCGCAACCCCGACCTGTCCCCCGCGCTCGCCGCGCAGGTCTACGTCTGCCGGCCGCCGGACGAGACCCCGACCGGCAAGTACCTCGGCACGATCCACTTCCAGCGCCTGCTGCGCGACCCCCCGTACACGCTGGTCAGCGCGGTCCTCGACGACGATCTCCAGGCGCTCGCCCCGGACGCGCAGCTGCCGGAGATCGCCGGGTTCTTCGCCACGTACGACATGGTGGCGGCGCCCGTCGTCGACGAGGGCGGCTCGCTGCTCGGCGCGGTCACCGTCGACGACGTACTGGACCACATGCTCCCCGACGACTGGCGCGAGCAGGAGTTCCACCTGGCCGGGGAGGTGAACCATGGCGACGGAGGAGCGTGAGCGGGAGCGCGAGCGGACCGGGGAGACCCGGCGCCCGCGCATCCGGCTGGACCAGCCGCGCCCGCCCCGGCGCAAGCTGCTGCCGGAGTACGACCCGGAGGCCTTCGGGCGGCTGTCCGAGCGCATCGCCCGCTTCCTGGGCACCGGACGGTTCATCGTCTGGATGACGGTCCTGATCATCGCGTGGGTCGCGTGGAACATCGCGGCGCCCCGGCATCTTCGCTTCGACGAGTACCCGTTCATCTTCCTGACGCTGATGCTGTCGCTTCAGGCCTCCTACGCGGCCCCGCTGATCCTGCTCGCGCAGAACCGGCAGGACGACCGCGACCGGGTCAACCTCGAACAGGACCGCAAGCAGAACGAGCGCTCGATCGCCGACACCGAGTATCTGAGCCGCGAGATGGCCTCGCTGCGGATCGGGCTCGGCGAGGTCGCCACCCGCGACTGGATCCGCTCCGAGCTGCAGGACCTCCTCAAGGAGCTGGAGGAGCAGCGGCACAGTGCCGCGTTCCCGGGCGAGCACGAACGCGGACGTGACGTAGACGACCGCTGACGGGGCTTTCCGTGCCCCGGTTACCGCGCCGTACTATCGACCGTATGGCTACGGAAGACGCGGTGCGCGAGGCACTCGCGACAGTGAACGACCCCGAGATCCAGCGCCCCATCACCGAACTGGGGATGGTCAAATCGGTGGACATCGGCGCGGACGGAGTCGTCGCGGTCACCGTGTACCTGACCGTGTCGGGCTGCCCGATGCGCTCCACGATCGAGAACAACGTGCGGGACGCGGTCGCGCGCGTCGACGGCGTGACCCGGGTCGACGTCACCCTCGATGTCATGAGCGACGAGCAGCGCAAGGAGCTGGCGACCGCGCTGCGCGGCGGCACCGCCGAGCGCGAGGTGCCCTTCGCCAAGCCCGGCTCGCTGACCCGCGTCTACGCGGTCGCGTCCGGCAAGGGCGGCGTCGGCAAGTCCTCCGTGACCGTGAACCTGGCGGCGGCGATGGCCGCCGACGGCCTGAAGGTCGGCGTCGTCGACGCGGACATCTACGGCCACTCCGTCCCGCGCATGCTCGGCGCCGACGGCAAGCCCACCCAGGTCGAGAACATGATCATGCCGCCGTCGGCGAACGGCGTGAAGGTCATCTCGATCGGCATGTTCACCCCGGGCAACGCGCCGGTGGTGTGGCGCGGCCCGATGCTGCACCGCGCGCTCCAGCAGTTCCTCGCGGACGTGTTCTGGGGCGACCTGGACGTTCTGCTCCTCGACCTGCCGCCGGGCACCGGTGACATCGCGATCTCGGTCGCGCAGCTGGTGCCGAACGCGGAGATCCTCGTGGTGACGACGCCTCAGCAGGCGGCCGCCGAGGTCGCCGAGCGGGCCGGTTCCATCGCGGTCCAGACGCACCAGAAGATCGTCGGCGTCGTCGAGAACATGTCGGGGCTGCCCTGCCCGCACTGCGGCGAGATGGTCGACGTGTTCGGCACGGGCGGCGGTCAGCTGGTCGCCGAGGGCCTGACGAGGACGACGGGCGCGAACGTGCCGGTGCTCGGCTCCATCCCGATCGACGTGCGGCTGCGCGAGGGCGGCGACGAGGGCAAGCCCGTCGTGCTGTCCGACCCGGAGTCCCCGGCCGGCTCCGCGCTGCGGGCCATCGCCGGCAAGCTCGGCGGCCGCCAGCGCGGCCTGTCCGGCCTGTCGCTGGGCATCACCCCGCGCAACAAGTTCTGAGCTTCACCTCCGGCCGCGTCCTCCTACGGGAGGTGCGGCCGGAGCCCGTAAGGCCCTAGCCGAGCTCGGCGATGTCCTTCACCGCGGAGAAGCCGAGCCCGTACGCGCTCATGCCGCGCCCGTACGCACCGAGGTGGACGCCCGCCTGCGTGGATCCGGCGAGCACCCAGCCGAACTCGGACTCGCGGTAGTGGAACGGGGTCGGCACCCCGTCGACGGGCAGCGTGAGCGTCGCCCAGTCCTCGGAGTCCAGGTCGTCGGCGAGCACCCAGGCCGTCTCGGTCTGCTGGTCCAGCCAGTCGTCGCGCAGGGTGTGGTCCATCTGGCCGGGCCAGGTGTAGGAGAGCAGCCCGACACCGGCGAGCCAGGCCGCGGAGGACACCGAGGTGGCCTCCAGGACGCCCGTGCCGTCGGCGCTGCGCCGCACGGGGTTGGCGGCGATGGTCACGACGACCGCGAACCGCTCCGTGTCCTGTGTGCCCTCGCTGCGGACCGAGGGTTCGTCACCGTGCCCGATCGAGCCGTGCTCGACGGAACCGTCCGCCGAGGTGCCGACCTGCATCAGCCAGCGCGGTCCGGTGAACGCCTCGTCGAGGCCGTACCAGGGGAACGGCGCCTCCAGGTAGCCGTCGACCGTGCGCCGGGCCGCGGGAACCTGCTCGGTCCCCTCGCCGGCCGGCGCCTGCGCGCCCACCCGACTCGTCGTCTCCATGCGGCCGCCTCCTCGTTCTCGTACGGACCGGCGGCCCGCCCCCCACGGGCGTTCTCACGTCCGGTCCGCGCAACAACAAGGCAGGATGCCACACCGGGTCCCCGGGACCCGGTTGCAGGCGGGGTGGTTCAGGTCGCGTCGGAGTCGAACGGGGGCGGATCACCGGCGCCCGGACGGCGCTCGGTCTCGGGCCGCTTCTGCATGTCGACGCGGCCGCCGGAGGTGCCGGCGGCGCCGGACGCGGTGCCCGCGTCGTCCACTTCGGCCACGGTGGTGACCGCGTCCGAGACCTCGGCCATCTCCTTCTTCAGGTCGAAGCCGTTGCGGATCTCCTTGAGACCCAGGTCGTCGCTGTCCAGCTGCTTGCGGATGAACGTCTTGGGGTTCAGGTCCTCGAACTCGAAGTCCTTGAACTCGGGGCCCAGTTCCTCACGGATGTCCTGCTTCGCACTGTCCGAGAACTCCCGGATCTTGCGTATCGTGCGCGCGACGTCCTGGATGACCTGCGGCAGTTTGTCGGGGCCGAAGACCAACACGGCCAGCACGACCAGCGCCATGACCTCCGGTAGGCCAATGTCGTTGAACACCTTGCTCTCCTAGCGTGTCCTCGGCCCGCGGTCGTCTTCAGCAGCAGGTCTTCGGCTGGGTCCGGCACGGACCGGGTCCACGGTACCCGGCGACCCTGTCCGTCCGGTAGCCACCGGGCGACGAGCAGGATCACCGGGGCCGCCCGGTCGCCGGTCAGTCGCCGTCGGCGGATCCGAGGACGAGTGTCACCTTGCGCGGCTTCCCGTCCCGTTCGACCGTCAGGTCCAGCTTGTCCTTCGGCCGGTGCGCGCGGACCTTGACGATGAGCTCCTCGCCGGAGTGCACGCGGGTGCCGTCCACCTCGGTGATCACGTCGCCGGACCGGATGCCCGCCTCGGCGGCGGGGCCGCCCGCGGTGACCGCCGGGCCGCCGTCGTTGCCCTTCGTGCCGACGCGGGCGCCGTCGCCGTCGTAGTCCATGTCGAGGGTGACGCCGATCACGGGGTGGGTGGCCTTGCCGGTGTTGATCAGCTCCTCGGCCACGCGCTTGGCCTGGTTGATCGGGATCGCGAAGCCCAGGCCGATCGAGCCCGCCTGGGCACCCTCCTGCTCGGAGCCGCCGTCGGCGCCGCGGATGGCGCTGTTGATGCCGATGACGCGGGCCCGCGAGTCGACCAGCGGGCCGCCCGAGTTGCCGGGGTTTATCGGGGCGTCGGTCTGCAGGGCGTCGACGTAGCTGACGTCGGAGCCGTCGCCTCCGGCGGTGATCGGGCGCTCCTTGGCGCTGATGATCCCGGAGGTGACCGTGTTGGCCAGGTCGAAGGGGGCGCCGATGGCGACGACGGGGTCGCCCACCTGGACGTTCTCCGAGTTGCCGAGGCGCAGGGGCTTGAGGCCGCTGACGCCCTTCACCTTGATGACGGCCAGGTCGTAGCCGCTGTCGTGGCCGACCACCTCGGCGTCGGCGGACTCGCCTCCGGCGAACGTGACCGATATCTCACCGGCGGGGCCCGCCGGTTCGACCACGTGGTTGTTCGTCAGGATGTGGCCCTGCTGGTCGAGGACGAACCCGGTGCCGGTGCCCTGCTCGGTGTCGCCCTTCGTGTGGATCGTGACGACGCCGGGCAGCGCGGTGGCGGCGATCCCCGCGACGCTGCCGGGGTCCCGGTGCGCCGACTCGGGGCCCGCCTGCGGCAGCTCGATGTCGGTCCCGCCGGTGCGCTCCAGGTACGAGCCGACGGCGCCGCCGATCCCGCCCGCCACGAGCGCGATCACCGCGGCCCCGATCACCACGATGCGCCGCCCCTTCCGCTTACGGCGCCTCTCCTCCTCCGCGGCGGCCACCACGGGCCCACCCCACGGCTCATGCAGCTGCCAGGGCCCTGCGGGTGGCACGGAACCAGGTGCGGGGGCCGGGACGGGCTGAGGCGCCTGGGGTTGGGGCTGCGGCTGCTGATTCTGGGAGTGATGCGGCTGGGGCGGGGTGGCCTGGTGGGGCTGCGGCTGCTGGTTCTGGGCCGCGTGCGGCTGGGGCGCCTGCGGGTGGGCGGCGCCGGTCGGGGTTCCGTGGGTGGGGGTGGCCATCGGGTGCTGCACGGGCGGCGCGAGGGCCCAGGGTCCGGGTTCACCGTAGGGCGGCGTGCTGTACGGGTCCGGGTCGTGCAGTGGCCGGGGCCCGTCCGCGGCGGCGGGGACGGGTGACTCGGCGAGGGGCGCGGATCCGGCACCGGGCACGACGGGCTCAGCGCCGGAGACCGTGGCAGCAGCAACCGGCGGAGCCCATTCCTCGGCCGGTGCGCCGTCCCCGGCGGGGCCCACGGGGGCCTGCTCCCCGGGGGCGGACGACTCGGCGACGGAAGGCTCCGCGGACGCGGCTGCGGGCGCGGGCGCGACAGGCGGGGGCCACTCGTCGGCGGGCGCGCCCTGGCTGACGGCGCCGGGAGCCGGCGCCTCCGCGACGGGGTCACCAGGGGCGGGCTCGGTCGGGTTGTCGGGCGACGCCGGTGCGGCGGCAACCGGCGGGGGCCACTCGTCGGCCGGTACGCCCTGAGCTGCGGCACCGGGCTCCGCGGCGGGGTCGCCGGGGGCGGGCGGCACCGATGTGTCCGTGCTCGGAGCCGGTGGCGCGCCGGAGGGGCTCGCCGGGGCCGGGAGGTGCCAGTCGCCGTCGTCCGTCGTCGCCGCGTCCCCCGTGCTCGGTCGGGGGCGGCTCCACCACTTGGCCTTCGTGGGCTTGCCCTCGTCCATGTCTCGCTGTTCTCCCCACACCGGGCCCCCGGCACCACACCGCGGGCTCCCGTGGATTCAACCAGGTTCGGCGGCCCCGGCGCAGGGGGCTGTCAGCGGGTCGCGGACGGGCGGGACAACCGCGGCCCCATGGAGGCGGGGAGCGCGGCCAGTTCGGCCGGTGTCCCCGCCGCCTCCTGCACCTCGGACGGCTCGTGGGCCGGTGCGTGCGTGGGCAGGGCCACGGAGAGCATGGGGACGGGTGCGGCGGGACGTATGAGGGGCGCCATGCGCGGCGTGCCGGACAGCATCGGCGTCGTCGCGTACGGGACGACCGCGCTGCCGTGGCCACTGCCGGGGAGCAGCGGCGCGCCCGCCTCGATCGGCGAGACCGGGGCGGCGAGTGCTCCGCCGCCCTGGCCCGAGGACAGCGGTGACGTGGAGCGGCGCCGCTGGGCCTCGGAGGACGGCGTGGCCCCCGCGGTCTGGCTGCGCAGCGGGGTGACATTGCTGCCGGACCCGCCACGGGTGTCGGCGGTGTCCGCCGGGATGCCGGCCGAGACCCCGCCGAGAGCGAGCGCGGCGAGCGACACCGCACCGGCCGCGGCGAAGGCGAACCGGCGCCCGCGCGAGGCCCGGTCCGCGTCGGGCCGCCCGACCTCGTGGATGCGGAAACCGCGCTCCTCGCTGGGGAACACGGCGGCGTGCGCGCCGGACGGCGCGTACGCGAACGCCTCGGCGTCTACGTCGAAGACTCCCTGGCCGAAGCCCCGGACGCCGCCGAGGGGTCGGCCCGAGCCGAATCCTCCGCCGCCGAAGGGGGTGCCTCCGGTGTCCCCGTCAGCACCCCCGGGCAACCCCTGGAGGCGGGCGAGGAAACTTTCAGAGGGCGGCGGCGGTGCGGTCTGCGCGAAGACGCTCTTGAGGCGGCGCTGGGCGTCGGCCTCGGTCTTGCAGCGCGGACAGGTGGCCAGATGCGCGAGGACGCGCTCGCGGGCGTCGTGGTTGAGCTCGCCGTCGACCAGGGCGGCCAGCCGGTCCCCGAGATGCTCGTCGGCCGCGGTCTGCCGGCGCTCGGCAGGATTGAGACGTGATCCACTCACGCGGGCGCGCCCCCTCCACCGAGGACGGGGACACCCGTGCCGGCGAGCGAACGGCGCTCCGCGCGGGCCTCCGGCGAACGGTGCTTGAGGGCCTTGCGCAGCTGCGAGCGGCCGCGGTGGATCCGGCTGCGGACGGTGCCGAGCTTCACGCCCAGGGTCGCGGCGATCTCCTCGTAGGAGAGCCCCTCGATGTCGCACAGGACGACGGCGGCGCGGAACTCGGGCGCGAGCGTGTCGAGGGCCTGCTGCACGTCGGCGTCGAAGTGCGCGTCGTTGAAGACCTGCTGCGGCGACGGGTCTCGGCTGGGCAGGCGCTCCGCGGCGTCGTCCCCGAGGGAGTCGAAGCGGATGCGCTGCTTGCGGCGGACCATGTCCAGGAACAGGTTCGTCGTGATGCGGTGGAGCCAGCCCTCGAAGGTGCCCGGCGTGTACGTCGACAGCGAGCGGAAGACGCGGACGAAGACCTCCTGAGTGAGATCCTCGGCGTCGTGCTGATTGCCGGTCAGGCGGTACGCGAGCCGGTAGACCCGGCCGCTGTGTGTGCTGACGATCTCCTCCCAGGTGGGCGGAGTCCACGCCTTGGATTCCGCATCAGCGGCAAAGGTCGCGGTCTGCTGCGCGGAGTCAACGGTGCGGATTCGGTCAGCGGTGTCGGTCACGGATTTCGGCTCACCCGCTGACCTGAGAAAGCGCCGAAGCACTCCTCCCCGATCCACAGGCGCAGCCGCACCTCCCCTGTCGGCTCTGGTGGTGTCCAGTGGAGCCCCTACCATAGCCACCTCGCCCGTTAGCTCCGGATAAGCGTTTTTACTCAGATTTGCCACTCGGTCCGCGGGGGCCGCTCCGGCCTCCGGATGTGTCGCTGTGACCACGCGCTGTCCCCCGCTTCTCCCCAGTCTTTCCCCCTGCCCTTCCAAACGCCCGGTCCCATCTGCGAGTTCCCGCCACCAACGGATAAAGTCACGCGCAGGCAACCACGGGGACAGGAGAGGGCCATTACCGGCAACCGGCAGACGAGCTGGGCGTTCGCCGACGCCTTTGTCGCCGAGGACGACGCGACCCGCTGGGCCCGCGACCGCGCCCGCGAGGCGGGACTGCGGTCGGTGTCCCCGGGCGCGGGCGCGGCGCTGCGGATGCTCGCCGCCACGGTGGAGGCCAAGGCCGTCGCCGAGATCGGTACGGGCACGGGCGTGTCCGGAATCCATCTGTTGCACGGGATGCGGCCGGACGGCGTGCTCACGACCGTGGATCCGGAGCCGGAGCGGCAGCAGTTCGCCCGGCAGGCGTTCCGGGCGGCCGGCTTCGCCAGCAACCGGGCCCGGTTCATCCCGGGGCGGGCGCTCGACGTGCTGCCGCGGCTCGCGGACAGCGGGTACGACCTCGTCTTCTGCGACGGGGACCGGATGGAGAGTCTGGAGTACCTCGCTGAATCGTTGCGCCTGCTGCGGCCGGGCGGGCTCGTCTGCTTCGAGGGGGTCTTCTCGGACGGGCGGACCGTGGACTCGGGGCCGCAGCCGGTCGAGGTGGTGCGTGTGCGGGAGTTGCTCCGCGCGGTTCGGGAGTCCTCCGAGCTGGTGTCCTCGTTGCTGCCGGTCGGTGACGGGTTGCTCTGCGCCGTCAAGCGCTGAGCCGGGGCCCGGGCTTGGCGGAGCTCGTTTCCGCCCTGCCGCCGTAGGGGTCCTGCCGGGTCGCGAGTGCGGCTCTCGTCGTGGCTGGTCGCGCAGTTCCCCGCGCCCCTGAGGGGCACACTCCGTGCGCCCCCACGGGCATGCTGCTCCCGCCCCGCGTGGCTGAAGGGCAAGCTCCGTGCGCCCCAGGAGGTGCCCGCCGCGCCCCGCGGCGGAGCCGCCGATCAGGCCCTCTGACCTGTGGGAGAAGGCGGACACACGACTGCCCCGGCACCGAGTGTGTGCCGGGGCAGTCGAAAAGGTATGGTCGCTTCCGCGTCAGCCGACGACCTTCTTCAGGGCGTCGCCGAGGGCATCGGCCTCGTCGGGCGTCAGCTCCACCACGAGCCGACCGCCGCCTTCGAGCGGAACGCGCATGACGATGCCCCGCCCCTCCTTGGTCACCTCGAGCGGGCCGTCACCCGTTCGCGGCTTCATGGCCGCCATGCTCGTTCCCCTTCCTGAAACCAGCTCATCGTCAGCCGACGGCCCTCTGGACGGGCACACGTCACCGGCATCGAACACATTGCTTCCAGGCCATTATCCCGCATGGCGACACCCGATGACCAACATCAGTCCGCATCGCTTGCGCAACGCGCTTGAGCAAAACCACCCAATTCGGCGATGTGGCTGCGATACTTCGCGCCTTCCACGGCCTCCGGGCGACAGATTTGTTTGACGCAGGTCACACACCGGGGGTGCTCCAAGCGTCGTGATCTCCGTCATGCTGAGCACGGAGACTAAGCGATCGCATAGGACGCAGAGGAGGGGTCCCCCATGGCGGACACCGTGCTGTACGAGGTGAGCGACGGACTCGCGACGATCACGATCAATCGCCCCGAGGCGATGAACGCGATGAACACCGAGGCCAAGGTCGCCCTCCGCGACGCGGCGCAGGCGGCCGCGGCCGACCCGGAGGTGCGGGCGGTGCTGCTGACGGCGTCCGGGGACCGGGCGTTCTGCACCGGGCAGGACCTCAAGGAGCACCTCGCGTCGCTGGCGGCGGACCGTGAGAGCGGCGAGGGCCGCACCATGAGCACGGTGCGCGAGCACTACAACCCGATCGTGCGGGCGCTGACGCAGATGCCCAAGCCCGTCGTGGCGGCGGTGAACGGCGTGGCGGCCGGTGCCGGTTTCGGGTTCGCGCTGTGTGCGGACTACCGGATCGTGGCGGACACGGCGTCGTTCACGACGGCGTTCGCCGGGGTCGCGCTGACCGCCGACTCGGGCATCTCGTGGACGCTGCCGCGGCTGATCGGGGCCGGCCGCGCCGCCGACCTGCTGCTCTTCCCGCGCAGCCTCAAGGCGCAGGAGGCGTACGAGCTGGGGATCGCGAACCGGGTCGTGCCGGCTGCCGAGCTGCCCGAGGCGGCCCTGAAGGTGGCCCGCAAGCTCGCCGAGGGACCGACCGTCGCGTACGCCGCGCTGAAGGAGTCCCTCGCGTACGGCGCGGGGCACTCGCTCGACGAGACGCTGGAGAAGGAGGACGAGCTCCAGGCACGGGCCGGAGCCTCCGAGGACCACGTCATCGGCGTCCAGGCGTTCGTCGCCAAGGAGAAGCCGAAGTACGTCGGGCGCTGAGCCGGGCTCAGGCGCGCGGTGCGGTCGTGCGGACCCAGCAGTCGGCGAGATGGTCGTCGACCAGGCCGCACGCCTGCATCAGCGCGTAGGCCGTGGTGGGGCCGACGAAGCGCACGCCGCGCTTCTTCAGGTCCTTGGCCAGGGCCTTCGACTCGTCGGTGATCGCCGGGACCTCGCTCAGGGAGCGGGGTCCCGGCCCCTTGCGGCGGGTGGGGGCGTGCGACCAGATCAGGCGCTCCAGCTCGCCGGCCTCCCACTGCGCGAGCACGCGCGCGTTGGCCAGCGTCGCGTCGATCTTGGCGCGATTGCGGATGATGCCGGCGTCGGCCAGCAGGCGCTCGCGGTCCTTGTCCGTGAACCGGGCGACCTCCGCGATCTTGAAGCCGGCGAACGCGGCGCGGAAGCCCTCGCGGCGGCGCAGGATCGTGATCCAGGACAGGCCGGACTGGAAGGCCTCCAGGGTGAGCCGCTCGAAGAACGCGTCGTCGCCGCGCACCTCCCGGCCCCACTCCTCGTCGTGGTACGCCATGTAGTCCTCGGAGGCCACGGCCCAGGGGCAGCGCGGCTTGCCGTCGGGGCCCGCGACGGCGCCGGTGACGGGCGTGCTCATCGCTGCTCCTCCCCCGGCTCGGTGCCGAACCCCGGCTCGGTGCCGAATCCTCCGGGCGGCGCGAAACCGCCGTGGCCGGGGCGGTGGTCCTGCGGGCCCGGCCGCGTGTGGGCGGTGGCGAGGGCCGACTCCAGCTCGGTGATGCGGGCGTCGCGCTCGGCGAGCTCGGCTCCCAGTCTGTTGAGCGCGTCGTCGACCTCGGCCATGCGGTAGCCCCGCACCGCCGTCGGGAGGCGGAGCGCCTCGACGTCCGCGCGGGCCACCGGACGGTCCTGCGGCAGCGGGTCCGCGTAGAACTGCGACGGCGCGTCGCGCAGCGTGCCGCCGTCGCCCCCGCCGAGGACCGCGAGGGTCACCGCGCCGACGACCACGACCAGCGCGATGACCAGAAACAAGAACATGAGCATCCGTGGGGTCCCCTGGCTCGACCGGTGGCTCGGCCGGGCCGGTGTGGATCCGGCCCGAAACCGTCAGGGTCCGATCGTGCCATGCCGCACCGACAGTTAAGGTCGCAGGCGACCGATCAAGTGGGATCCAGAGGAGAGTCACAGGGATGCTCAGGCTGGGCAGGCGCGAGTTCGCCGCCGACGAGCCGGTGATCATGGCGATCGTGAACCGGACCCCGGACTCCTTCTACGACCAGGGCGCCACGTTCCGGGACGAGCCGGCGCTCGCCCGGGTCGAGCAGGCGATCGCCGAGGGCGCCGAGATCGTGGACATCGGCGGGGTGAAGGCGGGTCCCGGCGAGGAGGTCGACGCCGACGAGGAGGCGCGGCGGACCGTCGGCTTCGTGGCCGAGGTGCGGCGGCGCTTCCCCGACGTGATCATCAGCGTCGACACCTGGCGCCACGAGGTCGGCGAGGCCGTGTGCGAGGCCGGTGCCGATCTGCTGAACGACGCCTGGGGCGGCGTGGATCCGAAGCTGGCCGAGGTCGCCGCGCGCCACCGGGTCGGGATCGTGTGCACGCACGCGGGCGGCGCGGAGCCGCGTACGCGGCCGCACCGGGTCGGCTACGAGGACGTCATGGCGGACATCCTGGACGTGACGGTGGGGCTCGCCGAGCGGGCCGTCGCGCTGGGCGTGCCGCGCGAGTCGGTGCTGATCGATCCGGGGCACGACTTCGGGAAGAACACGCGGCACTCGCTGGAGGCGACGCGACGGCTCCCGGAGATGGTGGAGACGGGCTGGCCGGTGCTCGTGTCGCTGTCCAACAAGGACTTCGTGGGCGAGACCCTGGACCGGCCGGTCAAGGAGCGGGTGATCGGGACGCTGGCGACGACCGCGGTGTCGGCGTGGCTGGGGGCTCAGGTCTACCGGGTGCACGAGGTCGCGGAGACCCGGCAGGTGCTCGACATGGTGGCGTCCATCGCGGGGCACCGGCCCCCGGCGGTCGCCCGCCGGGGACTGGCGTAGCCCCTGGAGCGACGGGTTACTTCCCTGTCTCCTTGGTGACCAGGGTGATGGCCTCCTCCACGTCGTCCGTGACGTGGAACAGGAGCAGGTCGGCCTCGCCGGCCTTGCCCTGGGCGATCACCGTGTTCTTCAGCCAGTCGACCAGGCCGCTCCAGTACTGCGTGCCGAACAGGACGATCGGGAAGCGTGTCACCTTCGTGGTCTGCACGAGGGTGAGCGCCTCGAAGAGCTCGTCCAGGGTGCCGAGGCCGCCCGGCAGCACCACGAAGCCCTGCGCGTACTTCACGAACATCGTCTTGCGGACGAAGAAGTAGCGGAAGTTCAGGCCCAGATCGACGTACTGGTTGAGGCCCTGCTCGAAGGGCAGCTCGATGCCGAGGCCTACGGAGATGCCCTTGGCCTCCACGGCGCCCTGGTTGGCCGCCTGCATGGCGCCGGGGCCGCCGCCGGTGATGACGGCGAAGCCGGCCTCGACCAGGGCCCGGCCGATGGCCACGCCCGACGCGTACTCCGGCGAGTCCTCGGGGGTGCGCGCGGAACCGAAGACGCTGATCGCGGGCGGCAGTTCGGCCAGGGTGCCGAACCCTTCGATGAACTCGGACTGGATGCGCAGGACCCGCCAGGGGTCGGTGTGCACCCAGCCCGAGGGGCCCTCCGTGTCGAGCAGACGCTGGTCGCTCGTCCCCGGCTGCACCTGGTCGCGCCTGCGGACCACAGGCCCTGTCAGCTGCTCCTTGGGACGCCGCTTGCCCTCCGGGTTGCTCATCGCCTGCTCCCTTCCTGCGTGGTGGACACGCCCTTACGTAGAGCAAGGGTAGGTCTACGCGGGTTACAGGAGCGGGGCCACGCCGTATCGGGGCGAGGTCCGGTCAGGAAGCGGTCAGCCAGGAGGCGAGCACCTTCTCGGCCTCCAGGATGAGGGCCGTGTCGACGCGCTCGTCGATCTTGTGGGCGTAGATCGGGTTGCCCGGCCCGTAGTTGACCGCGGGGACGCCGAGGGCGCTGAAGCGGGAGACGTCGGTCCAGCCGAACTTGGGGCGCGGCTCGCCGCCGACGGCGGCCAGGAACGCGGCCGCGGCGGGGTGCGTGAGGCCGGGCCGGGCACCGCCGGTGTGGTCGTCGACGACGAACTCCTCGATCGGGCAGTCGGCGAAGAAGTCGCGGACAAACTGCTCGGCCTCCTCCATCGAGCGGTCCGGCGCGTAGCGGAAGTTGACCGTGACGGCGCACGCGTCGGGGATCACGTTCGTGGCGACGTAGCCCTCGATGCGGACCGCGTTGAGGCCCTCGTGGAACTCCAGGCCGTCCACGACCGGCTTGCGCGGCTCGTAGGCGGCGAGCTTCTCCAGGACGGGCGCGGCGGCGTGGATCGCGTTCTTGCCCATCCACGCGCGCGCGGAGTGGGCGCGCTCGCCCTTCACCTTGAGGATGACGCGCAGGGTGCCCTGGCAGCCGCCCTCGACGAGGCCCTCGGTGCCCTCCAGGAGGATCGCGAAGTCACCCGCGAGCCAGTCGGGGTGGGCGTCGGCCACATGCCCGAGTCCGTTGAGGTGTGCGGCCACCTCTTCGTTGTCGTAGAAGACGAACGTGAGGTCGCGGTTGGGTTCGGTGATCGTCCGGGCGATGCGGAGCTGGACCGCGACGCCGGACTTCATGTCGCTGGTGCCGCAGCCCCACAGGGTGCCGTCCGGGTCGAGGCGGGACGGCACGTTGTCCGCGATCGGGACGGTGTCGATGTGGCCGGCGAGGATGACGCGCTCGGCACGGCCGAGGTTCGTGCGGGCCACCACGTTGTTCCCGTACCGGTCGACCTGGAGGTGCGGCAGGGCGCGCAGGGCCGCCTCGACGGCGTCGGCGAGCTCTTTCTCGCTGCCGCTGGGCGAGGGGAAATCGACCAGCTGGGCGGTGAGGCGGGCGGCGTCCTGGGTGAGGTCGAGCGCGGTGCGGTCCATGGCGCCGAGCCTATCCCGGAGGCCCGCCGGGCAGGCTCCGCAGGCCCGTCGGGCGGGCTCCCGCTGTGCTGTCGGAGGGCTCCAGTACCTTGGACGCGTGCCTGAGCCCCGTGTTCCCTTCCGGCGCGCCCGCCTCCTGCGGTTGGGCGCCGCCGCCGTCGTACTGCTCGCGGTGGCGACGTACGTGGCGGTGCAGTACGCGACCGGCGGCCGCACCACGCCGAAGTGCGTGGTGGTGTCGGCCAACGGGGACGGGGCGAGCTACGAGTTCACGGCGGAGCAGGCGGTGAACGCGGCGACGATCTCGGCCGTCGGCACCTCGCGCGGGATGCCCGAGCGGGCCGTCACGATCGCGCTGGCGACGTCCCTGCAGGAGTCCGGGCTGCGGAACATCGACTACGGGGACCGGGACTCGCTGGGCCTGTTCCAGCAGCGGCCTTCGGAGGGCTGGGGCACGGCCGCCCAGATCATGGACCCGGGGTACGCGGCGGACCGGTTCTACGCGCATCTGGCGAAGATCCCCGGGTACTCACGGCTGCCGCTGACGGTGGCCGCGCAGCGGGTGCAGCGCAGCGGCTATCCGCAGGCGTACGCCAAGCACGAGCCGGACGCGACGCTCCTGGCCGCCGCGCTGACCGGCCGGGCGGCGGCCTCGCTGACCTGTGAGGGCCGGCCGGGCGGCACCGAGGCGGTGAGTTCCGGCGACCCCGCGCGCGTGAGAGCGGCGCTGGTGCGGGACTTCGGCAAGGACCTGGCGCCGGTCGCGGACCGCGAGCAGCGGTCGGTACGGGTCCCGGTGGCGACGGTGCTGGACGCGCCGGAGGGCGGCGACCGGCAGCGCGGCTGGGAGCTCGCGCAGTGGGCGGTGGCCAACTCCTCGGCCCTGCGCATCGAGCGGGTCTCCTACGCGGGCCGCGAGTGGGCCGCGGGTGAGAACGGCGGCGCGTGGAGCCGGGCGGCGAAGGAGAAGGCCCGGGGCTCCGCGCGGGGCGGCTCGGCGACGCCTGCGGGCGAGGTCCGGATCATCACCGGCCGGTGAGGCCGGGGCTCCTCCGGCCGCCGGGGCACCTCTGATCACCGTCGGGCAGTCGTGCGAAGGCTCACTCGGTGGAGGGGTGCCGGGGGTTCGGGGCGAACGGCCGGACGAAGGACCTCGATCGGGTGGCGGGTGCGCGCCGGAGGGCCGGGCGGGCAAGGGGCGTAAGGGTTCTGCACAGGGTTTCCGCCGGGACACGACAAGCGGCTAATGCCCGATTTCATCCCCAGCCGATAATGCGACGCATTACCAACCCTTTATGTCGCCGACCCGCAACCTTCCTGGGCCCTGGGGCGGTTGTCACGGCGTCCGAGCACGCCGCAGGGCGAGCCGGACGGCCAGAGTCCTCTCCCGTAGAAGGAGCATCATGTCCCTCCCCCTGACCCGTCGGATCGCCCGTGCCGCCCTGCTCGTGGCGGCGGGAGCGGCGCCCGTGGTCGGTGCGGCCGGTGCCGCGAGCGCCGCGCCCCTCCCGGCCACGACCGACCTGGGCGGCGTGACCGCGCTGGACGGCGCGCACCTGGGTGAGACGGTGGACGGTGCCGCGCAGAACGCCACGGGCGTCGCGGGCAGCACCGGTGGCAAGGCCGTGAAGAAGGCCGTTCCCGCCGCGGGCAAGACGGTCGGCAAGAGCGCGAAGACGGCCACCCCGGCCGCGCAGAAGGCGGCCGGCGACCTGGCGGGCAGCGCCGGTGACGTCGTCGGTGACACGGCCGGCTCGGCGACCAAGGGCGGTCTGCCGACCGACGCCGTGACCAAGGGCGGCCTGCCGACCGGCCAGCTGCCGACCGGCGGTCTGCCGATCGGCTGAGGCCCGGCCCGCACGGGGCCAGACCGGTGACGGGGGGGGGGGGGGGGGGCGGGGGGGGGGGCCCCCCCACCCCCGAAGGGCGGCGGGGGGGGTGGGGGGGGCCCCCCGGGGGTGG
>NZ_JBHYTK010000005.1:0-18201 GCF_042749255.1 Streptomyces sp. NPDC059524
GCGCCCCTGAAATGCAGACCCTTCGGGTCGCATTTCCCCGATGAGGCGCAGCCTCACCAGGGGCGCGGGGAACTGCGCGACCAGCCCCCACCCACCCGCACCCGGCGAACCGTCAATGCGTGGCACCCTCGGTGACCCGAGGTTCGTCCCGGGTCGAGGCGGCAGCCAACAGCAACGCCCGCACCCCGGACGCCACGACCTCCGGAGGCAGCGCGGCAGCGCCCCCGTCCACCACCTGCTCCGGCGCCCACGGCACATGCACGAATCCGCCCCGCACCGAAGGGAACTCGGTGGCCAGGAGGTGCCCCAGCCCATAGGCGACGTGATTGCACACAAAGGTGCCGGCCGTGTTGGAGAGCGCGGCCGGAACCCCGGCGGAGCGCATCGCCGCGACGCACGCCTTCACGGGCAGCGTCGAGAAGTAGGCCGCGGGGCCACCGGGTACGACGGGCACGTCGATGGGCTGGGCCCCCGCGTTGTCGGGGATGCGCGCGTCGTCGACGTTGATCGCGACGCGCTCGACGGTGACGCCGGCCCGCCCGCCCGCCTGCCCGAGGCACACGACGAGCTCGGGCCGGGTCCGCGCGAGTGCGTCCCGCAGGGCGTCGAGCGCGTCGCCGAAGACGCAGGGCAGGCGTACCGCGGTGACGTCCAGTCCGTCCGGCGGCGCGGCGGCGACGAGGGACGCCGCCTGCCAGGACGGGTTCACGGACTCCCCGCCGAAGGGTTCGAAACCGGTGAGCAGTACTCGGGTCATGGTCCTGGTCTCCTAGACGGCGAAGATCGCCATGATCACGGTGGAGCAGCCGAGCAGCGCGAGGCCGGTCGGCAGCTGCGCCTTGATCGGCCCGTACTGGTCCTTCAGTTCGAGCAGGGACGCCGGGACGATGTTGAAGTTGGCGGCCATGGGCGTGCAGAGCGTGCCGCTGAAGCCGGCGAGCATGCCGATGGCGAGCACGGCCGGTTCGTTGCCGTGCATCTGCTGGATGAGGACGGGCCAGCCGATCGCGGCGGTCATGACGGGGAACGCGGCGAACGCGTTGCCCATGATCACGGTGAACAGGAACATGCCGACGCAGTAGGCGATCACGGCGAAGTACTTGGAGTTGTCCGGCATGACGTCGTTGACGATCTCGCCGACCTGCGTGCCGACGCCGGCGACGGCGAAGATCGAGCCGAGGACGGCGAGCAGCTGGGGCAGCAGCAGCGCCGAGCCCATGGCCTCCAGCATGGAGCGCCCGGAGTGGATCGGCGTCGACAGCTTGCGCTCGCCGGTGACCAGCATGCCGACGACGAGCGCCACGACGCAGCCGAGGCCGAGGCCGATGAGCGTGGCCTTGCCGGTCTCGAACAGGCCCGACTCGTCGAGGAAGGAGGCGCAGACGATGGCGACGAGCGGGATCGTCAGGGCGGGTACGAAGAGCTTGTTGCCCAGGCGCGCGGCGGAGGCCTCGCGCTGTTCCTCGGTGGTCGTGGCGGGGACGCCCTTGCCGATGAAGTTGAACCCGGCGAGGACGATCAGCGCGAGGACGGCGACGCCGAGGGGTTCGGCGGGCAGCTTGTACATGGTCGCGCCGGTCGCGACGCCGGTCCCGTAAGGGAAGGTCAGTCCGAGCAGTCCCCAGAAGGCGGCGGAGGTCCAGCGCTTGGGGTTGGTGCGGTCCATGGCCATCTGCGCGGCCATGACGACGAAGACGAGCCCGATGAGCCAGTAGAGCCACTCGACCTTGATCACTTGGCGGTCTCCTTCGGCAGGGGCAGGTCGTTCTCGGCGTTGGCGAGGGCCATCTCGCGTTCGAGCTTCTTGTCGAGGAGCAGCAGGCGGGCGCCGTGGATGAAGAAGGCGCAGACGGCGAGCGGGACGGCCCACAGGGCGAGCTGGGTGGGCTCGAGCTCCTGGTGGTAGGTGGAGTTCACGAAGCCGGTGATCAGGAGGATCGAGCCGATCGCGATGAAGCAGTCCTCGCCGAAGAAGAGGCCGACGGTGTCGGCGGAGGAGGAGTAGGAGCGGACCTTCTCGCGCAGCTTGTCGGGGAGCCTGGCGCCGAGCCGGCGTTCGGCGGCGGCCTCGGCCATGGGGGCGACGAGCGGGCGCACGGTCTGGGCGGGGCCGCCGAGGTTGTTGAGGCCGAAGGCGGCCGTGACCTGGCGGACCAGCAGGTAGACGGTCAGGAAGCGGCCGACGCTGAGCCGGCCGAGCTTGCCGATGAGGGTGCGGGCCTGCTCGCGCAGCCCGTACCGCTCCAGGAGGCCGATCACCGGGAGCACGATGGCGAAGACGGTCACGGAACGGCTGTCGGCGAACGACTGGCCGAACGCGGCGAGGATCTCCTGCGGGTTCATCTTGCCGAGCAGTCCGGTGGCGATACCGGCGACACCGACCACGAGGACGGGATTGCGGCGCGTGACGAATCCGAGGATCACCACGAGCACGCCGAGAAGAACGATCATGCGGCGGCCTTCTTCAGTGCGCGGAGGGCACGGGAGGGGCACGGAATCAGACAGTCCGATTCCGTGGGGGATGCACGGACCATAGGGGATCGTTGAACGATCGAACAAGGGGTCTCACGTGATGGATATGCACCTTGTCGAATTGTTGAACAATCCCTACCGTGGAGACCGTGACCCAGGACCAGCCCCCAGTGATCGATCTCAACGCGGACCTCGGCGAAGGCTTCGGCCGCTGGACCCTCACCGACGACGAGGCCCTCCTCTCCGTGGTGACCAGCGCGAACGTCGCCTGCGGCTTCCACGCCGGCGACCCCTCCGTGATGCGCCGCGTGTGCGACCTCGCCGCCGAGCGCGGCGTCCGCATCGGGGCCCAGGTCTCCTACCGCGACCTGGCCGGCTTCGGACGGCGCGCGATGGACGTGCCGCCGGACGAGCTGGCCGCCGAAGTGGCGTACCAGATCGGGGCGTTGCGGGTGTTCGCGGAGGCCGCGGGCGCGACCGTCGCCTATGTGAAGCCGCACGGCGCGCTCTACAACCGCACGGTGCACGACGACGCGCAGGCCCGCGCCGTGGTCGCGGGCGTCGCGCTCGCGGGCGGCGCCCTCCCCGTGCTCGGGCTGCCCGGATCACGGCTGCTCGACGCCGCCGCGGAGGCGGGACTGGCCCCCGTGCGGGAGGCCTTCGCGGACCGCGCGTACACCGCCGCGGGCACGCTGGTGCCCCGCCGCGAGCCGTTCGCCGTGGTGGAGGACCCGGACATGGTGGTGCGCCGGTCGGTGCGCCTGGCCGTGGACGGCGGCGTCGAGGCGGCCGACGGCACCTACGTCGCGGTCGCCGCGCGCTCCCTGTGCGTGCACGGCGACACCCCGGGCGCGTCCCGGATCGCGGCGCGGGTCCGCTCGGCCCTGGAGGCCGCGGGCGTCACGGTGGGTGCGTTCGCATGAGCACGGGCACGGGCGCGGCCCCGCTGATCCGGCCGGCCGGACGCCACGCGCTCCTGGTCGAACTGGCCGACGCCGGGCGTACGGCCGCCTTCCACGCCGAGCTGCTGCGGCGCCGGACCGAGGGGGCGCTGGCGCCGGTCGCCGAGATCGTGCCCGGCGCGACGACCGTGCTGCTCGACGGTGTACCCGATCCGCGCGCGCTGGCCCGTGAGCTCGCCGGGTGGGGGGTGCCGGAGACGCCGCCCTCCGAGGGCACGGTGATCACGCTTCCCGTCGTGTACGACGGCCCCGATCTGGCCGAGGTCGCAAAGCTGTGGGGCGTGTCCGGGAACGAGGTGGCGGCGCGCCACTCCTCGTACACGTACCGGGTCGCGTTCTGCGGCTTCGCCCCCGGCTTCGGCTACCTGACGGGCCTGCCCGAGGAGCTCCACGTCCCGCGCCGCGCGACCCCCCGCACGAAGGTCCCGGCCGGAGCCCTCGCCCTGGCCGGTCCGTACACGGCGATCTACCCCCGGGCCACGCCCGGCGGCTGGCAGATCATCGGTACGTTTCCCACCCCGGAGGACCTCTGGGACCCGGCCAAGGAACAGGCGGCCCTCCTCACTCCGGGAGCCCGGGTCCGATTCGCGTCCCCGGGCGGTGCGGCATGACCCCCACCACCCTCACCGTGGTCCGGCCGGGCGCCCTGACGACCGTCCAGGACGCGGGCAGAACGGGCCACGCCCACCTGGGCGTCCCCCGCTCCGGCGCTCTGGACGCCCCGGCCCTGCGGCTGGCCAACCGCCTGCTCGGCAACCCGGAGAACACGGCCGTGCTGGAGACCACCCTCACCGGCTGCGCCGTCCGCCCCGACCGGGGCGTCATGGCGATCGTCGGCGGCGCCCCGTGCCGGGTCACGATCGACGGCCGCCCCGCCCCCTGGGGCACCCCGGTCCACGTCCCGGCCGGCGCCACCCTGGACGCGGGCCCGGCCACCTCCGGGCTGCGCAGCTACCTCGCGTTCGCGGGGGGCCTCGCCGCGGAGCCGACCCTGGGCAGCCGCGCCACCGACCTCCTGTCGGGCCTGGGCCCGGCCCCGCTCACCGAGGGAACCCGGATCCCACTCGGCCCGGCCCCCGGGAAGACACCGGTCCTGCCCGAGGCCCCGCCCTGGCCCGCCCCGCCCGCCGAACTCGTCCTGCCGGCCCGCCCGGGCCCGCGCGCGGACTGGTTCACGGACGCGGCCCTGCGCACGTTCCTCACCGCGACCTACACCGTCTCGGCGCAGAGCAACCGCATCGGGCTGCGGACGCGGGGTCCGGCCCTGGAGCGGGCGAAGGGGGGCGAACTGCCCAGCGAGGGAATGGTGCTGGGCGCGGTGCAGGTGCCGCCGGACGGCCTTCCCGTGGTGTTCCTGCACGACCATCCGACGACGGGCGGCTACCCGGTGATCGCGGTGGTGCCGGAGCAGGCCCTGGCCGCGGCGGCCCAGGCGGTGCCGGGCACTCCGCTGCGTTTCGTGCCGGACCCGTTCACGGGCTGACGGGAGCGAGCGCCTCGTCGAGGAACTCCCGTACGTGGTCCATGACCCGCTCGCGGCCGGTGCCGCGCAGGCCGATCACGATCTGCAGGGAGAACCCGTCGAGCAGCGCCCGCAGCCGCGTCGCGAACCGGTCCGGGTCCACGGGCCGGAACGCGCCGCGCGAGACGCCCTCGGCGAGCAGCGCCACCAGGTCGCGGTGCCAGGCGCCCTCGATCGCGGCCTGCCGGTCACGGGCGTCGTCGTCGGCGTTCTGCGAGCGGTTCCACACCTCCAGCCACAGCGACCAGTGCGGGTCGCGGTGGCCTTTCGGCACGTACAGGTCGACGTACGCGTCGAGGCGCTCGCGGGCGTCTCCCCCGCCGGTCAGGAGGCGGCCGCGCGCCGCACCGAGCCGGCCCTCGCTCCACTCCAGGGTGCGCAGGAGCAGCTCGTCCTTGGACCCGAAGTGGTAGGCGAGGTGGCCGCTGCTCATGCCGACCTCCGCGCCGAGCGCGGCCAGGGTGAGCTTCTCCAGGCCCCGCTCGGCGATCATCTCCATGGTGGCGGCGAGCACGTTCTCGCGGGGCGGGGCCGGGGTACGGCGGCGGGAGGCGGTCATGTGTACGTTCTACCTGATCAGAGTCCGGCCACCGGCTGCTGCTGGGTGATGCAGTGGATGCCGCCGCCCGCCGCGAAGATCGTGCGGGCGTCGACCAGGGTGACGGTGCGCTCGGGGAAGAGCCGGCGGAAGATCGCCGCGGCCTCCTCGTCGTTCGGGTCGTCGAAGCCGCAGAGCACGACGCCGCCGTTGCACAGGTAGTGGTTGATGTACGAGTAGTCGACCCAGCCGCCGTCCTCGGGGTCGGTGAGCACGGTCGGGGCCGGGACCTCGACGATCTCAAGGGTGCGGCCCTTGGCGTCGGTCTGCCCGCGCAGCGCCTGAAGTATCTCCTTGCTCACCTCGAAGTCGGGGTGGGCGGGGTCGCGCTGGGTGTGCACGAGGACGACGCCGGGGGCGGCGAACGCGGCGACGATGTCGACGTGGCCGCGGGTGCCGAACTCGCCGTAGTCGGCGGTGAGTCCGCGCGGCAGCCAGATCGCCTTCGTCGTGCCGAGCCGGGCGTGGACCTCGGCCTCGACGCGCTCCCTGGTCCAGCCCTGGTTGCGGTCCGGGTCGAGCTGGACGGTCTCGGTCAGCAGGACCGTGCCCTCGCCGTCGACGTGGATGCCGCCGCCCTCGTTGACCATCGCCGTGGAGTGGACGGGGACGCCGGTGAGGTCGGCGATGTGCCGGGCGACCTTGGAGTCGTGCTCCCAGCGGGCCCAGTCCTGGGCCCCCCAGCCATTGAACGTCCAGTCCACGGCGGCCAGTTCGCCGGTCTCGGTGTCCTTGACGAAGGTCGGGCCGATGTCCCGCATCCAGGCGTCGTCGAGTTCCCGCTCCACCAACTCGATGTCCTCACCGAGCAGTTCACGGGCCTCGTCGAGCTGACCGGGGCCGACGACCACGGTGACCGGCTCGTGGCGGCGCACCGCGCGGGCGACACGGGCCCAGGCGGCACAGGCCTCGGCCAGCCCGGTGTCGTCGGCGAAGGTCGGGTTGGGGCTCGGCCAGGCCATCCAGGTCCGCTCGTGCGGGGCCCACTCGGGCGGCATCACAAAGGTCATGGCGGGTCCTCAGAGGAAGTAGAGACGGTTCAGGGAGACGGAGTCGGCGGGCTCGGAGCGGATCGGCTCGCCGTCGAGACTGACGAGTCCGGTGCGCTGGTCGACGTCGACGGCGCCGGTGCGGGTGTTGAAGCGGAGGTCGGCGGGGCCGATGCCGCGGGTGTTCCGTACCGCGACGCGGCGCCTGCGGGTCGGCATGGTGTCGTGGCCCTGGTCGAGCGCGGCCTGCGCGACGAACGCCACGGAGATCTCGGCCGGGGTCGCGCCGTGCGCGCCGAACTGCGGGCCGAGGACGAGCGGTTCACAGGTGTCGGTCGCCGCGTTGGGATCGCCGACGACCCCGTAGGCGGGGAAGCCGGACTTCAGCACGAGCTGCGGCTTGGCGCCGAAGAACTCGGGGCGCCACAGCACGATGTCGGCCATCTTGCCGACCTCGAGGGAGCCGATCTCGTGCGAGAGGCCGTGCGCGATGGCGGGGTTGATGGTCAGCTTCGCCATGTAGCGCAGCACACGCTCGTTGTCGTGGCCGACGCCCGGGTCGCCCAGCTCGGCCTTCATCTTGCCGGCCATGGCGAACGTACGGCGGACGGTCTCGCCGGCGCGACCCATGCCCTGCGCGTCGGAGGACGTGATGCCGATGGCGCCCAGGTCGTGGAGCACGTCCTCGGCGCCCATCGTGCCCGCGCGGATGCGGTCGCGGGCCATGGCGGCGTCGCCCGGCAGGTCGGGCTTGAGGGCGTGGACCGAGACGATCATCCCGTAGTGCTCGGCGACCGCGTCCCGGCCGAAGGGCAGGGTCGGGTTGGTGGAGGACCCGATGACGTTCGGGACACCGGCCATCTTCAGGACGTTCGGCACGTGGCCGCCGCCGCAGCCCTCGATGTGGAAGGCGTGGATCGTCCGCCCTTCCAGCACTTTCAGGGTGTCCTCGACCGACAGGCACTCGTTCAACCCGTCGCTGTGCAGGGCGACTTGGACATCATGCTCCTCGGCGACCCTCAGCGCGGTGTCCAGAGCGCGGGTGTGGGCGCCCATGTCCTCGTGCACCTTGAAGCCACAGGCTCCTCCCTCGGCGAGCGCCTCGACGAGAGGCGCTTCGTCGGAGGCGGAGCCCCGGGCCAGGAAGCCGATGTTGACCGGCCAGGCGCCGAAGGCGTCGAACCCGAGCTTCAGCGCCCACGGGGAGTTCACCCCGACTCCCCAGGTCGGCCCGATCTCCTGGCCGATGATCGTCGTGACGCCGGAGGCCAGCGAGGCTTCCATGATGCGCGGGGAGAGCAGGTGGACATGGGTGTCGATCGCACCGGCGGTGGCGATCAGACCCTCGCCCGGGATCATGGTGGTGCCGGTGCCGACGACCACGTCGACGCCGCCGAGGGTGTCGGGATTGCCGGCCCGCCCGATCGCGTGGATCCGGCCCTCGCGGATTCCGATGGACACCTTCCGGATGCCCTGGACGGCGTCGATCACCAGGACATTGGTGATCACCACGTCGCAGGTGTCGCGCACGGCCGCGGCCTTCAGGTGCATGCCGTCACGGGCCGTCTTGCCGAACCCGGCCAGGAACTCGTCGCCGTACGCCTGCGAGTCCGACTCCACCCGGACGACGAGCCCGGAGTCTCCGAGCCGGACCCGGTCCCCCGCCCGCGGGCCGTGGACGGTGGCGTACTCCTCGGGGTCGATGTGCCGGCCGGCGCCCGGCGCGCAGTGATCGCTGTATCGGGTGGGTCTGCTCATCTCTCCGCCCTTTCCGCTCCCCGGTAGCCGCAGGCCGCGGCGCGCCGCAGCGCCTCCGCCTTCGCGCCGGGCGCGTCCAGCGGCCCGTCGACCAGGCCCGCGAAGCCGATCGCCACCCTTTCGCCGCCCATCGGCGTGAGCCCGACCTCGGTCACGGCACCGGGATCGAAGCGCGTGGACGATCCGGCGGGGGCCGCGAGACGCATGCCGTACGCGGCAGCCCGGTCGAAGTCCAGGCGGGGATTCGCCTCGAAGAAGTGGAAGTGCGAGGTCACGCTCACCGGCACGTGCGCCGTGTTGCGGACCTCCACCGTGACGGCCGGTTCGGGCTCGGGCAGGGCGTCCCGGTGGGGCAGGACGGCACCGGGGGCGGCGGCGTCGTGCTCCACGTCGCCGAAGGGCGCGCTGATGACCGCCAGCCGGGTGCCGTCGCCGAACACGGCCTCGACCTGGATCTCCGTGACGACGTCGGTCACGCCGGGGAGCACGTCGGCCGGGCCGAGCACGGCACGCCCGCGCTTGAGGGCGTCGGCGAGGCGGAGCCCGTCGCGCGCCGCCTCGCAGACGGTGTCGGCGATCAGTGCGGTCGCCTCCGGCACGTTGAGACGCAGGCCGCGCCCCAGACGCGTGCGCGCGAGCTCGGCGGCCGTGAAGAGCAGCAGCCGGTCGCGCTCGGTGGGGGTCAAGGGCATGGTGCCCCCTGATCCGCGGGCCTGGTCACAAGCATGCTGTCGCTTCCTTCTCTCCGGAACGCCAGAACGGGATGTGCGGCCACTGTGGCACTGACTGAAATATCAGTCAAGGTTCCGGAGACGGCTGCTCCAGCTCGTTCGAGGGGAGTGGGGAACGACGAGTCGGAGAGCAGCCTCGGCCGATCTCACACAGGCCCCGCGCCGGACGCCGGACCTGCGTGGAAGGCGGCTAGCGACCCAGCCCGTCGACCTCGGCGGCGATGGCCTCGCTCAGCAGGGTCCGGGCATGGGCGAGCTGGAGCGTGCCGCTGAGCCAGCGCATGCTCAGCCCCTCCAGGAGGGCGGTGAGACGCTCGGCGGCCCCGGCGAGGGCAACGGCCGGGGCGGTCGGACGGACCCCGCCCAGCAGCGCCGCCACCTCGTGGACCCAGGTCAGCGTCGACCTCGCGAGGTCCTCGCGCAGATCGGGCTCGAAGACGGCACTGGCCCGCAACTCACCCCAGGCCGTGCTGTTCTCCCGGACTTCCGGGGTGTCCTGGAGTTCCAGCAGGAGCGTCCGCTCCAGCTCCTCGCGCGGGCTCAGCGGCGCGGCATCCGGGTCCACCTGGGTCGTGTAGTGCTCGGCGCGGTCACTGATGAACTCCAGCGTCTTGCGCAGGATCCCGGTGCGGTCCTTGAAGTGGTAGTAGATCAGCGCGGTGGACACGCCCGCCTCGGCGGCCAGTTCCTCCACGCGCAGGCCACGGACCCCGCGCCGGGCGATCAGCCGGGCGGCGGCTTCGAGGATCTGAGTGCTGCGAGACGCCATGCCCCGAATCCTATCCGGCACCCTCGCGCGACGATCACGAGCCCTGACCGACACGACCGTCATCGCTCGACCATAGTTGACTAAACATTCAGTCAACATGCGAGACTGGTGGTTCAGACCACCCAGGAGGGGATCACGTGGCGACGGACCGCCGAACGGCGATCTTGGAAGGTGCGGCCCGACTCATAGCCCGGCGAGGCGTCCGCGGGCTGCGCATGGAGGAACTGGCCGCCGAGGCCGGAGTGTCCACCGCGCTGATCTACTACCACTTCAAGGACCGGGCCGGCACGCTGCGCCACACTCTGGAGTTCATCAGCGACCGCGCCGATCGGTACACGAACGACGCGGACGATCCCGCCGACCCGCAAGACGCCCTCCAGGAGCTGGAACAGTCCCTGCTCCTGGAGTTCCAGGACACACCCGAGGTCCGGGAGAACAGCACGGCCTGGGGCGAGCTACGCGCCAGCGCGGTCTTCGAGCCCGAACTGCGCGGAGATCTGGCCATGGCCACGCTGGCCTGGGTGCATGACGTCGCGGAGCTCCTCGGCCGGGTCCGTCCGACGGCTCCGGCACCGGCACTCACCGCTGCCGCGGAGAGACTCACCGGCCTCCTCGAAGGACTCAGCACGCGCTGGCTGAGCGGCGCGCTGCCCCTGACGCACGCCCGCGAACTGCTGAGGGAGGCGATCTCCGTCGAGACCGGGCGGCTGGGCCACTGAGCACGCGCCGGCCGCCACGACCTCCGGCCTCAGTTCTCGATGAGCCGCAGGCCTCCGTCGTACCGCGCCGTGGCGCCCTTGCCCATCGTGATCCCTGTGCTCTTGTCGCCGTACCGCAGCGTGGTGGCGCGGCCGGAGAGGGAGCGGACGGTGACCTCGGTCAGGGCACGGTCGGCCCAGGAGACGTCCAGTTCGAAGCCGCCGCGGGCGCGGATGCCGGTGAAGGTGCCGGTCGGCCACTGGGCCGGGAGGGCCTTGAGCAGGTCGATGTGGTCCAGGGAGCTCGCGGCGATCGCCTGGACGAAGGCGCGTGCGCCGCCGATGTTGCCGTCGATCTGGAACGGCGGGTGGGCGTCGAACAGGTTGGGGTAGACGCCGCCGTGGTAGTTCATGTCGATCGTGCCGTGGTCGGAGGTGACGGGCTGGGTCAGGTTCCGTAGCGCCTGCATCGTCTTGTCGGGGTCGCCGAGGGTGGCCCACAGGTTGGCGTTCCAGGCCGCCGACCAGCCCGTCGGGCCGATGCCCCGGGCGGTCAGGGAGACGCGCGCGGCCGCCGCCAGGTCCGGGGAGACGTCCGGGGTGAGCTGCCGGCCGGGGAAGAGGCCCCACAGGTGGGAGACGTGGCGGTGGTGGTTGTCGGGGTCGTCCCGGTCGGGGTACCACTCCTGCACCTGACCCCAGCTGCCGATCGCGGGCACGTGCAGCCGTCCGCGCAGGTCGGTCACGGTCGCGCGGTAGTCGGCGTCGAGACCGAGGATCCGGGAGGCCTCGGCGAAGTTGCCGAAGGCGTCCCAGACCAGCTCCTGGTCGAGGCTGACGCCGTCCTCGTACGGGCGCATCTCGGCTCCGGCCTCGAAGCCGGCGCGGGTGACCCGCCACGGTGCGGCGATGGTCTGTTCCGGCGTCCACGTCTCGGGCACGACCAGCTTGCCGGTGCCGTCGTCGACGAGCAGGTCCTCGAAGTACTCGCAGACCTCCTTCAGTACCGGGTAGGCGCGTTCCCGCAGGAAGGTCTCGTCCAGTGTGTACGTGTAGTGGTCCCATAGGTGCCAGGCCAGCCAGGCGCAGCCTGCGGGCAGCCAGTCCCAGCCGAGGCCCCCGGAGACGTTGCTCGACACGCGGACGGTCCAGCCGCGCACCGGTTGCGTCGTGCCCGGCTTGTGGACGGCCTGCTGGGTGGCCCGGCGCCAGGACGGTATCTGGGTGTGCAGGTAGTCGACCAGCGGGTCGATGGTGCCCGGCAGGTTGCCCGGGTCGCAGAGCCAGTAGCACATCTGGATGTTGATGTCGTGGTGGTAGTCCGAGCTCCAGGGCGGCGAGTCTGAGACGTTCCACAGCCCCTGGAGGTTGAGGGGCAGCCCTCCGGGGCGGGACGTGGAGATCACGAGGTAGCGGGCGAACTGGTAGTAGAGCGCATAGAGTTGCGGGTCCGGTGCCGTCTGGTTGTTCTCCACCCGCTGGAAGGTGGGGGCGGCGAGCTGACTGTCGTCGGACCCGGCGAGGGTGATGCTCTGGCGCGAGAACAGGGCGTCGAAGTCGTCGAGGTGCCGGCTCCGGAGGGACCGCGTTCCGCGGGCGAGTGCCGCCGCCGTGTCCCGGGTCGCGTCGGCGAGCGGATCCGTGGCGGACCGGAAGGACCGACCGGCGTCGGGCACGTAGTCGGTGCGCGCCCCGACGATCACGGTCAGGGTGGTGGCGCCCGTGAACGACGTCGAGGCGGTGGGCTGATCGGCGGTGAGCGGGCGGGATCCGGGCGCGTCCACGAGCACCTGCCATCCGTAGCGGACGCCGGCGCCCCCGATCCCGCCCGAGACGGACAGCCGGCCCGGCCGGGCCAGGGTGGTGCCCG
The DNA here is from genome assembly GCF_042749255.1 of Streptomyces sp. NPDC059524. Classification (NCBI taxonomy): domain Bacteria; kingdom Bacillati; phylum Actinomycetota; class Actinomycetes; order Kitasatosporales; family Streptomycetaceae; genus Streptomyces; species Streptomyces sp. NPDC059524. The sequence continues at coordinate 12,370 of NZ_JBHYTK010000005.1, forward strand.
ACGTGCGGCCACCGCCGTCGACGACCCTGACGGACCCCGACAGGGCGTGGCTCGCGGAGGCCGTGACGGTCGTGACGACGACCTGGTCCGGGAAACTGGCGAAGGTCTCGCGGACGTACCGGCGCTTCTTGTAGGTGTAGCTGACCGTGACGACGCCTGTCTCCAGGTCGAGTTCACGCCGGTGGTCACGGATCAGGGCGGGGTCGTGGCCGAGGTCGATGTAGACGTTTCCGAGCGCCTTGTAGCTGCCCATCGAGCCGTAGTCGCCGCTGAGGTTCTCGCCTCCGCTCCACAGGGAGCCTTCGTTGAGGGCGAGGTGTTCGCGGGCGCCGCCGCCGACCAGGGCGGCGAGGCGGCCGTTGCCGACCGGGAGCCCCTCCATGAGGATCCGGTCGCTGTCGGCCGCGCCCGCCATGACGACCCGCAGGGCCTCCTGCGCCGCTCCCCCGGCCGCCGCGTCGGCGGGCTGCGCGGCCGCCGCTTCGGTTTCCCCCACGTACGTCGCGATCACCGGCGCGGCAGCCACGAGGCCTCCGAGCTTGAGGAAGGTGCGACGATCGGGCCCCGAACTCCCGGGCTCGTTCATGGTGGTCGTCCTCTCTGGTGTGTCTACGGACTTTTGCGGCGCGCGGACGACGACCGGGGCCGTCGAGCAAATGCCGGGCTGCGCAGGCGACTTGAACCCATCAGGCGTGCGAGAGGGACGCCCCGACGGTGCCTCCCCGAGCTAGCGCCGACTGTGCTGCACCCCTGTGCAGCACGTCAAGAGAAAGGTCGGGCCTTTACTGTGCCGTCACCCGGCGAAACCAGAGGTACCGCTTACTACTTGGGGTACTACCGGGGAGAGAATCACTGGACTTCCACTCCACGCCCCGAATAGATCGGATGTCAGAACTGGACCACTCGCTCCCTCTAGAAGCCGGCGGTCCTGCGGACGCTGCGGGTGAGGACATGGAGCGGGTCGGATCCGTCGCGCCGGGGCCGGGGGCCGTCCGCCTCTGGAGCGATGCGCGTTCCGGCGTCGCTGCGGGTCCATTCCCGTATCGCGAACCGCTCGACGATCGCCCATCGCCCGTCCCGTCGGGCCAGGTGATCGACGTAGCGGAAGCCGCTCGTGAAGTTGCGCCGCGCGTCGTCGGCGGGTGAGCCCCAGTGCACGGCCGTGCCGTACGTCTCCGACACCGCGTGGTCGCCGAGCAGTTCGACGCTGTGGTTGCCGATGATGTGCTGGGTCCCGTCGAACGTCCGGAGCAGAGGTTCGACCCATGCGAGGTACGCGTCCACGGGACCACTGAAGCCGGTGTGGTGGTCCACGCCGTCGGGATGGTAGGCGGAGCGGACCAGGTCGAGGTCGAGGCGGTCGACGCCGCGGCAGTACCGCAGAACCACTTCGTGGATCAGCTGCCGGTCGGACAGCTCACGTAGGGACAGGGGCGAGCTCAGGCCTGTTCGCATGCTCAGGACCCTACGAGGCAGAACCAAGCAAATGCTAGGTCGATGCGGAGCGCGAGCGGGGTTCGTGGGAGTGGGCTCGTCCGCAGAGCGGCGCGGCCCACGTAGGGCACTTCGACTCCGCGTCGCGTCGGTTCGGTTCCCTATACCGAAGCCCGCGCCGACCGTGACCCCGGCCCGTCCGGATCCTGGCGTGATTGCGATGCCTCGGGGCGAGGCTCAGGCCGTGTCACCGCATGAGCGTGGCGGCGAGCAGCCGGACCACCCCGTCGAAGCCGGGCCGAAACCTGTCGGTATCCCGGCAAACATCGCTCCAGCGATGATCAACGGATCGAGTTAACGTCCCCGGTTCCCCATGGTCCGGGGCGCGGAGCGGCCCCTAGCGTCGACTCGGACCTGGACGGATGCCCATCCACACAGCTCCCTTGCCCGACGACGCCCGCAGACGTGCCACCCCCGCTCTGAACAAGGAGAGTTCGCCCCGATGACTGTCGACTCGAGCCCGGAAGTACAGCCGGAGTCAGCCCAGCAAACCAGCCTCGGCACGGCGGCGGCCCGCAACCTCGCCACCACCACCAAATCCGCTCCGCAGATGCAGGAGATCACCTCCCGGTGGCTGCTGCGGATGCTCCCCTGGGTGGAGACCAAGGGCGGCGTCTACCGGGTGAACCGCCGCCTGACCTACACCGTCGGCGACGGACGCGTGGACTTCATCCAGGACGGCGGCAACGTCCGGGTCATCCCCCGCGAGCTCGGCGAACTGGCCATGCTGCGCGGCTTCGACGACGTGGAGGTCCTGACCGCCCTCGCCGACCGCTGTGTCCAGCGCGACTTCGAGGCCGGCGAGACGCTGGTGGAGCGCGGGCAGGGCGCCGACAAGCTCCACCTCATCGCCCACGGCCGCATCAACCAGACGTCCGTCGGCGAGTACGGCGACGAGGTCGCCCTGGACGTCCTGGCCGACGGCGACCGCTTCGGTGACCACGCCCTGCTGGACGGCAGCGGCCCGTGGCAGCACACCGCCACCGCCGCGACCGCGGGCACCCTCCTCACCCTGTCGCGCGCCGACTTCGAGTCGGTGCTCGCCACCGCGCCGGCCCTGCGGGACCACATCACCCGGTTCACCTCGCTCCCCCACCAGCGGCAGAACCACCGCGGTGAGGCGGAGATCGCGATGTCGGCCGGCCACGTCGGGGAGCACGAGCTGCCCGGCGCGTTCGTCGACTACGAGCTCAACCCGCGCGAGTACGAGCTCTCGGTCGCCCAGACGATTCTGCGGATCCACACGAGGGTCGCCGACCTCTACAACGAGCCGATGAACCAGACCAAGGAGCAACTCCGGCTCACCATCGAGGCGTTGCGGGAACGCCAGGAGCACGAGCTCATCAACAACAAGGAGTTCGGCCTCCTCAACAACGCCGACTTCAAGCAGCGCCTCCAGCCGCACTCCGGCCCGCCCACCCCGGACGACCTGGACGAGCTGCTGTGCCGCCGCCGCGGGTCGAAGTTCTTCCTCGCGCACCCCAAGACGATCGCGGCGATCGGGCGCGAGTTCAACGCCCGGGGGCTCTACCCGGACCACGTCGACCTCGGCGGCCAGCAGGTCCCGGCGTGGCGCGGCGTTCCGATCCTGCCGTGCAACAAGATCCCCATCACGAAGGAGCGGACCAGCTCCATCCTCTGCATGCGTACCGGCGAGGACAACCAGGGCGTCATCGGTCTGCACCAGACGGGTCTGCCGGACGAGTACGAACCGGGCCTGTCGGTCCGCTTCATGAACATCAACGAGCAGGCCATCACGTCCTACCTCGTCAGCACCTACTACTCCGCCGCCATCCTCGTGCCGGACGCGGTCGGCGTGCTGGAGAACGTACAGATCGGCCGCTGGCCCAGGTAGCGGGCCCGGCCCGCACGGCATGGTGCGGCCACCCCGGACCGTCCGGGCCGGCCGCCCCTGCCGCGAGGGGCCCCGGGACAGCCGCCCACCCCACGAAGGAGCCACCCGATGCCCGCCCCCGAGACGACACCACCACAGTCGAGCCTGCCGGCGGCCGCTGACCGCTCCACGGCGCACTTCCTCGCCGAAGCCGCTGCCCGTGCCCGCGACATCCAGGCCGTCACCGGTCACGTCACCAGTCACGTCGGCGAGCCGTCCGGCGCGCCGGCGGCGGCCGCACCACCCGCGGCCTCAGTTCCGGCACCGGAACCGCGGTCCGCCGAGGCCCGCGCGGCCGTGACGCCGGCCGTGGCGGCACCGGTCCCCGACCTGGGGCGGGTCCTGGGCGGCCCCCGCGGCCTGGGCACGGCGGGCCTGCGCCTGACCCCACGCGTGCAGGTGCCGACGGACCCCGCGCCGCCGGAGCCCCCGGTGGAAGGCACGCCGATCCCGGGGCTCTACCACCACCCGGTGGCCGAGCCCGATCCGGTACGGGTGGAGGAGGTCAGCCGCAGGATCAAGTCCTGGGCGCTGGACGAGGTCTCCCTGTATCCCGAGGAGTGGGAGGAGCAGTTCGACGGCTTCTCCGTGGGCCGCTACATGGTCGGCTGCCACCCGGACGCGCCCACCGTCGACCACCTGATGATCGCCACCCGCCTGATGGTGGCCGAGAACGCGGTCGACGACTGCTACTGCGAGGACCACGGCGGCTCGCCCGACGGCCTCGGCGAGCGGCTCCTCCTCGCGCACACCGCGCTCGACCCCGTGTACACGACGGAGGAGTACCAGGCCCCCTGGGCGAAGTCCCTCGGCTCGGACGCGCCCCGGCGCGCCTACCGCTCCGCCATGGGCTACTTCGACCAGGCGGCGAGCCCCTCCCAGAGCGACCGGTACCGGCACGACATGGCCCGGCTCCACCTGGGGTACCTCGCCGAAGCGGCCTGGGCCCAGATGGAGCACGTGCCCGAGGTGTGGGAGTACCTGGCGATGCGCCAGTTCAACAACTTCCGCCCCTGTCCGACCATCACCGACACCGTCGGCGGCTACGAGCTGCCGGCGGACCTGCACGCCCAGCCCGCCATGCAGAAGGTCATCGCGCTCGCCGGGAACGCCACGACGATCGTGAACGACCTGTACTCGTACACCAAGGAGCTCGACGCTCCCGGGACTCACCTCAACCTGCCCGTCGTGATCGCCGCGCGTGAGGACATGTCCGACCGGGACGCCTATCTCAAGGCGGTCGAGGTCCACAACGAACTCATGCACGCCTTCGAGAGCAACGCCGCGGCCCTGGCCGCCGACTGCCCGATCCCGACTGTGCACCGCTTCCTGCGGGGCGTGGCCGCATGGGTCGACGGAAACCACCACTGGCACCAGACCAACACCTATCGCTACAGCCTGCCGGACTTCTGGTAGGAAGAATGGACTCATCTGTGACCAGCACGACCAGCACCGAGCTCACCGCCCCCGCCTCCGTGTCCATCCCCGGCCCGGCGACCCCCTACCAGGGCGACATCGCCCGCTACTGGGACGGGGAGGCCCGGCCCGTGAACCTGCGCCTCGGCGACGTCGACGGTCTCTACCACCACCACTACGGCATCGGCGACGTCGATCACTCCGCGCTCGGCGACCCCGAGGACAGCGAGAGCGAGAAGAAGCTGATCGCCGAGCTGCACCGGCTGGAGTCCGCGCAGACCGACGTCCTCCTGGAGAACCTCGGCGGCATCGGGCGCGACGACACCCTCGTGGACGCCGGCTGCGGGCGCGGCGGCTCGATGGTCATGGCGCACCAGCGCTTCGGCTGCAAGGTCGAGGGCGTCACCCTGTCGGCCAAGCAGGCCGACTTCGCCAACCGGCGCGCCCAGGAGCTGAGCATCCAGGACCACGTCCGCGCCCAGGTCTGCAACATGCTCGACATGCCCTTCGAGACCGGGCAGGCCGCGGCCTCGTGGAACAACGAGTCGAGCATGTACGTCGACCTGCAGGACCTCTTCGCGGAGCACTCCCGCGTCCTCGAGGTCGGCGGCCGCTACGTCACCATCACCGGCTGCTGGAACCCGCGGTACGGGCAGCCCTCGAAGTGGGTCTCCCAGATCAACGCGCACTTCGAGTGCAACATCCACTCGCGCCGCGAGTACCTGCGGGCCATGGCCGACAACCGCCTGGTGCCCCAGGCCGTCATCGACCTCACTCCCGCCACGCTCCCCTACTGGGAGCTGCGCGCGACGTCCTCGCTCGTCACGGGGATCGAGGACGCGTTCATCAACTCCTACAAGGACGGCTCCTTCCAGTACGTCCTGATCGCCGCCGACCGGGTCTGACCCGCGGCCAGGAGTCCAGGACCGGGGGGGGGGGGGGACGGGGGTGCCCGGGGCGGGGGGGGGACGGAGGGGGTGGGGAGGGGGTGGTGCCGGGGTGTGTGCGGGGGTGGTTGGTGTGTGTGG
>NZ_JBHYTK010000005.1:18211-52718 GCF_042749255.1 Streptomyces sp. NPDC059524
CTCCCGCCCCCCCCCCCCGCGGCCCCCCCCCGCGCCCTCCACCCCCCCCCCCCCCCCCCTCGGTCAAACCCCCGCGCGCGCCCCCTTTCCCCTGTGCTCGGGACGCTGTCGAGCAGCCGTCTCGTGTACGCGTGTTGCGGGTTCGTGAACAGGGTGTCGCGGGGCGCCGCTTCGACCAGGGTTCCGTGGCGCAGCACGGCCACTTCGTCGCAGACGTGCCGGACCACGGCCAGGTCGTGGGAGATGAACAGCATCGTCAGGTCGAGTTCGGCGCGCAGTTCGCGCAGGACGCCGAGCACTTCGGCCTGGACGGAGGTGTCCAGTGCGGAGGTGATCTCGTCCGCGACGATCAGGGCCGGCCGGACCGCCAACGCCCTTGCTATGGCGATGCGTTGGCGCTGTCCGCCGGAGAACGCCCGGGGGTGGCGTGCGGCGGCCTCGCCGTCCAGGGCCACGCGGTTGAGGAGCGCCTCGATGTCCGCCCGGTGCTTCTTCCTGTCGGCGCGGCGCGGGTCGAGGGCTTCGGCGAGGGTCTCGCCGACGGTCATCCGCGGGTTCAGGGAGGCGTACGGGTCCTGTGGGATCAGCTGGACGCGGCGGCGTTCGGCGACGGTGCGCCGGGTGTGGGTGATGTCCACGCCGTCCAGCAGGATGCGGCCGGCGGCGGGCCTGACGAGACCGACGACGGCTTTCGCGAGGGTCGACTTCCCGGAGCCCGACTCGCCGACGAGGCCGACGGTCCGGCCCGCGGGCACGGTGAGGCCGACCTGCCGGAGCACGCGGTGGCGTCCGAACGTGACGTCCAGGTCCTGGATCCGCAGTAGTGGCTCGGTCATCCGACCTGCTCCTTGTCCCAGGTGAGTGCGTGACAGGCGGCTGCCCCGGTGGTGCCGGTGGGTGTCAGAAGGGGCTCTTCGTCGCTGCATTGCCGGCGGGCGCGGGGGCAGCGCGGGGCGAAGGCGCAGCCGGTGGGGCGGTCGGCGGGGTGCGGGGGCCGGCCTGGCAGGGAGGCGAGGGGTTCGTCGACGGCGGAGTGGAGGGTGGGCGTGGCGGCGAGCAGTGCCTGCGTGTACGGGTGGTCGGCGTCGCCGGCGCGGAGCCGCTCGACGGTCAGGGCCTCGACGATGCGGCCCGCATACATGACGAGGACCCGGTCGCAGACGGCGGAGATGACGCCGACGTCGTGGGAGATCAGCAGGATGGTCGTGCCGTCGTTCTCGTTTGCCTCGCGGAGCAGGCCGAGGACCTCAGCCTGCACGGTGACGTCGAGCGCGGTGGTGGGCTCGTCGGCGATGAGGAGTTTCGGCGAGGTGAGCAGCGCCGAGGCGATCATGGCGCGCTGGCGCATGCCGCCGGACAGTTCGTGGGCGTACTGCTTGAGCCGTTGTTCGGGGAGTGTCACGCGGGCCGCGGCGAGTCGTTCGGCGGCCTGGCGGGCGGCGGCCCTGCGGGGTGTGCGGCCGTGGACACGCAGGGCTTCGGTGAGCTGTCCGCCGAGTCTGAGCGTGGGGTTGAACGAGGCCGACGGGTCCTGGTGGACGATGCCGATCTCGGTGGCCAGGCGTGCGGCCGGTGGCCGGCCGGTGAGGTCGAGGTCGCCGACCCTGAGGGTGCCGGCCACCGCGGTGAGGTCGTCGGGCAGGAGGCGGGCCAGGGCCATCGCGGTCAGACTCTTGCCGGAGCCCGATTCGCCGACCAGGCCGAGGACTTCGCCCGGCTCGACGGTGAACGAGATGTCGTCGACGAGGCGGGTGCCGTCCGGCAGGACGACGCTGAGGTGGTCGGCCACGGCGAGTGCGTCACTGGGTGGCGGTGCGCTGGTGACCGCCTCGATCGTGGCGCGGTAGCCGCGCTTTCGGCCGGCCGACGGGTTGATCGCGGCGGCCAGTCCGTCGCCGGTCAGTCCGCCGGCGAGTCCCGCGAGAATGATGACGAGGGAGGGACCGAGCGCGGGCCACGGGTTGAGGTAGATGCCTTCGAGGCCCTTGTTGAGCACCGATCCCCAGTCGTAGTCCGGCGCCTGCACGCCGACCCCGAGGAACGACAGCCCCGACAGTGCCTTCAGGGAGACGGTGAAGGCGACGGCGAGGAGCACGAGCAGCGGCTCGGCGATGTTCGGCAGGATGTGGCGGCGCAGCAGCCGGGCCGGGGACACGCCGAGCAGCCGTGCGGTGGAGACGAAGTCCCGTCCCGCGATGGACGCGGCGAGGTTGGTGGTGAGGCGGGCGAACGCGGGGCAGGTCGCCAGGCCGATCGCGACGACGGAGGTGACGGCGCCGGGGCCGAGGATCGCGACCAGGGCGAGGGCGAAGATGACGCTGGGATAGGAGATCAGTACGTCGATGAGGCGCTGCCCGAGTGTCCGTACGCGCGGGCCGGCCACCCAGATGGCCGCGCCGAAGCCGATGCCGCCCAGCGCGGCGATGGCGGTGGTCGCCAGGCACATGAGCAGGGTGAGCCGGGTGGCGACCATGGTGCGCGCGAAGATGTCCCGGCCGAGCGCGTCGGTGCCGAACCAGTGCGCGGCGGAGGCCGGCAGATGGGTCTGGTCGGTGAGGGTGCCGGCGCGGTCGCCCCAGACCGCGGGGGCGACGGCGGCGAGGACCACGAAGAGGGCGAGTCCGGCGAGGCCGAGGGTCAGCACAGGTGATCTGCGCAGCTTCTTCATCATGCGTCGCCCGCCTTTCCGCGGAGGCTGCGGGGGTCGAGGAGGCCGAGGACGACGTCCACGAGGAGGTTGAGGAGGGTGGCCAGGACACCGAGCACGAGGACGACGCCCTGGATCACCGGGTAGTCGCGTTTGACGAGGGCGTCGAGCACTCCGGTGCCGAGGCCGGGCCAGGCGAAGACGAACTCGACGATGACCGCGCCGCCGAGCAGCCCGGTGAGGATCAGGCCGCCGAGCGTGAGGGTGCTGGTCATCAGGTTGGGCAGGGCATGGCGTGCGTAGAGCCGCAGCGCGCTGAGGCGGCGGCCGCGGGCGGTGCGCATGTACTCCATGGCCAGGACGGTCGCGGTCTCGCGGCGGACGACGCGCGCCAGGGTGCAGATGGGCGCGATGGTCAGGGCGAGGACCGGCAGGATCATCGCGTCGAGGGTGGCGGCGCCGGACGGCGGCAGCATCTTGAGCTTGATCGCGAAGAGCATGATGAGCAGGGTGGCGAGCACGAACTCGGGGACGGAGCCCAGGATCGAGGTCACCGAGGTGAACGCGGTGTCCAGGGTCCTGCGGCGGTCGCCCCAGCAGGCCACGGCGACGGCCATGCCCAGGGGGATGCTGACGGCGAGGGCGATCACGACCGCGAGCAGGGCGATCTCTGCGGTGAAGGGAAGCCGGTCGGTGATGAGGCCGGAGACCGGCAGCCCGCTGGAGAAGGACGTGCCGAGATCGCCGTGCAGCAGGCCGCTCGCGTAGTGCAGGAACTGGGTGAGCAGCGGCTGGTCCAGCCCTTGCGCGTGCCGGATCTGTTCGATCCGGGCCGGGCCGGCGTCGGGTCCGGCCATGACCTGGGCGGGGTCGCCCGGGATGAGCTGGACGATGAGGAACGTGCCGACGACCAGCGTGACGAGCACACCCGCGAGGCCGGCGAGACGGCCGAGCAGGAACCGCGGCCACGGGGAGCCGGCGGGCTTCGGCGTGGCCGCGTTCGGGGATGCGGTGGGAGTCTCCACGACTCTCCTCACTTGGGGCGGAGAACCGGCCGGGGCGGCGGGGCCCCGGCCGGGGCGGGTGCTACGGCCTGGGTGCTGCGGCTTGGGGGCTGCGGCCTGGGGGGCTACGGCTTGGGGGTCACGGGGCGACGACGCGCACGGTCTCCGGGGCGAGCAGGCCGTCGGGGGCGGCGATGGAGATGCGGGCGGCGGTGGTGTAGTTGAGGTTCACGGTCGCCATCGGCACCACGTCGAAGCCGGTGAGCAGCGCCTTCTGCGCCTTGTCCCAGGCGGCGCACTTGGCCGACTGGTCGGTGGTTGCCATCGCCGCGCCGAAGCCCTGCTCGAAGTCCTTGTTGTGGGTGCCGGGGAAGTTGCGGCCTCCGTCGGCCGGGCCGGGGCCGGCGAAGAGGCTGGCCGGGGTGGTCAGCAGGTTGGTGAGGTTGAGGTTGGGCAGGACGGTGAGGTCCCAGTCGCCCTTGTTGCTGATGACGTCGTTGCCCCAGGTGGCGCTGTCGGCGTTGCGCAGGGACACCTCGGCGCCCGCGGCCTTGAGCGCGGCCTGGACGTACTCGTTGCCGGATCCGGACGCGACGGCGTTGGTGCCGACGAGCTTGATCTTCATGCCCTTGAGTACGTCCTTGGCGGCGGCCGGGTCCGGCTTCGCGAGCAGGGACTCGTCCTTGTTGGCGCACGGCACACTCGCGTCGGTGATGCTGCTCATCAGAGTTCCGCTGCCGCGGGTGACGGCCCGGTTGAACGCCTTGCGGTCGAGGGTCCGGGCGACTGCCTCGCGGACCTTCGCGTCGGCGCCCGGGTGGCCCTTGCGCTCGTTGAACACGACCATCATCCGGACGATGGGCGCGGGCGTGATCGTGAACTTGTCGTTCTTCACGAACCTCGCGACATCCGGGCCGGTGAAGGCCGCGTAGTCGAGGGTGCCGGCGGCGAGGTTGTTCGCCATCGTGGCTTCGGACTGGATGACGGGCATCTCCACGACGTCCGGGACCGTGCCCTCGGGCATGTTCTTGTACGTCGCCCAGCCCGTGTATCCCTTGACCGCACTCAGTGTGTACCGGGCTCCGGGCTCGGCGGACTCGATGTAGTACGCGCCGGTGCCCGCGCCCTTCTTCCCGGACTTGAGCAGCTCCGGCTTGTCGAGGGCGGCCGGGCAGACGATGCCGGCCTGGGGCAGGGCCAGGCCGTAGAGCAGGTCGGACCAGGGCTTGTCGAGTTTCACGGAAACGGTGCCGGTCGCGTCGTCGCCGGTGGCGGTGACCTTGGCGCCGGGGCCGAAGACCTGGCTCGCGGCGGTCGACTTGGTCGCCGGGTCGGCGAACCGGGTCAGGACCTTCGCGACGCCGGACGCGGTGACCTTGGTGCCGTCGGTGCACTTGGCGTCCGGGCGGAGCGTGAACTCGGCCGACTTCGCGTCGGCCTTCCACCGGGAGGCGAGGCCGGGAATGATCTTTCCCTTGTCGTCGCGGCGGACCAGCTGGTCGTCGAGCATGCGGGCGAAGACGAAGTCGGCGGCGACGGTCCCCAGTTGGGGGTCCAGGCTGGTCGGGTCGGAGGACGTGGCGATGGAGACCTTGACCTTCTTGCCGCCGTCCTTGCCGCCGGTTTCGTCGCCCGATGTGGTGCAGCCCGTCGCGGCGAGGCCGAGTGCGAGGGTGCAGACGCCGAGGGTGAGTGGAACACGTGCCATGGGGTGCCTCCTGGATAGTGCGCCTGCGCGGGTGCGCGACCACGGGGTGTGCGGGTACGTGCTGTCGGTATTGCGGTGCTCCGACAAGGCGGTGATGCGGTGAAGCGGTGAAGCAGTAATGGGGTGAAGCGGTCATGCGGTGCCTGGGCTCTTCGGCGCTTGGGCGCTTGGGCGCTTCGGCGCTTCGGTGCTTCGGTGCTTCCGTGCTTCCGTGCTTTCGGGATCGATCGAGGCGTGGTTCAGAGAGGGGGTCTGCGTCCGGCCCAGGGCTTGGCCGCCTCCAACTGGGCGCACAGGGCGAGGAGTTCCGCGTCCTCCCCCAGACGGCCGGTGAGCATGACGCCGATCGGCAGCCCCTGGGCGGACCAGTGCAGCGGCAGACTCGCCGACGGCTGACCGGTCACGTTCTGCGCGGCGGCGTACGGCGAAGCCATGAATTGCCGCCTCAGGTCGGTCGCCGGGCCGAGTTCCTTGAACCACTCCGGGCGTTGCGGAGGCAGCGCCAGGGTCGGACTCAGGACCGCGTCGAACCGGTGCGCGTCGACCATCGCCCGGGTGGCGCGCAGCTGGATGTCCTGCAGTGCGCCGAGGAACCGCTCGGAGCTGACGGTCCGGCCCCGCTCCCGCCAGTACCGGGTGAGCGGAAGCAGCAGGTCCTCGTCCGTGACCGGCACACGCAGGGAGCGTACGGACCACACGTCCTGGAACTCCTCGACCATCGCGGGCCCGAACGGCGGATCGATATCCTCGACCTCGTGCCCGAGGGCGACCAGGAGCTCGGTGGCCTGCTCGTAGGCGGCGACGACGTCCGGGTGGACGTGGAGCTCGTCGCTGCCGGGGTGATGGAACCGGCCGATGCGCAGCGGTGCGGGCTCCCGTGCGGACCGCTCGAGGAAGCTGTCGCCGTCGGGCAGCGGCGGCGCCCAGAACAGGTCGCCGGGCTGAGGTCCCGCCATCGCGTCGAGCAGGGCCGCCGCGTCGGCGACCGTGCGCGTCAGCGGGCCCTGGCACAGCTGGATGACCGGGTCCGGCGCGAGGGGGCCGTTGCTGATCCGGCCCCGGGACGGCTTGAAGCCGAAGACCCCGCACACGCTCGCCGGGATGCGGACGGATCCGCCCGCGTCGTTGCCGTGGGCGAAGGGCACCAGGTCGGCGGCGACGGCCGTGCCGGACCCGCCGCTGGATCCGCCGGCGGTGCGGGTGAGGTCCCAGGGTGTGCGCGAGGATCCCGCGTAGGTGTCGGTGTAGGGAGACAAACCGAACTCGGCGGCGTTCAGCTTGCCCAGGCTGATGGTGCCCGCCTCGCGCAACAGCCGGACGACGTGCGCCTCGACGGGCGGTGTGAACCCCTTGAAGGCGGCCGAGCCGAAGGTGGTCGGCATGTCGCTGGTGGCGGTGAGGTCCTTGACGGCGGTGGGAACGCCGAACAGGGGTGGCAGCTCCGCCGCGCCGCGCCGCCCGGTCAGCCGCTTCTCCGCTGCTCGGGCCGCGGCCCGAGCCTGGTCGGCCGCCACGTGGGAGAACGCGCCGACCCGCTGGTCGAGGCGTTCGATCCGGCCCAGGTAGTGCTCGACCAGCTCCACGGGGCTCAGCTCACCGGCCCGGATCGCGGCGGCCTGCTGCAAGGCGCTCATTCGGTGCATCAGAAGGCCCCGTCCGGTATGTCACCCGGGACGTCCGGGTGGCCCGCAGAACCCGGGGAGCCCGGGAAGCCCGGGGAGCCCGGGGAGCCCGGGTAGTCCGGGTAGTCCGGGTAGGACTCCTTGAACACGCCCTGGTGGAGGAGGACTTCGGCGACGGTGGACCCGGTCGACTCACAGGTGACGGTGGTCCGTACCCACGCCGTCTCGGTTCTGCGGGTCTCCCCCAGCGCCACCACCTCGCGCTCCAGCACGTAGGGCTCGTCCACGAACACGGGGCCGGCGAGGAGCTTGATCTGGAGGTCGAGGAAGAGCCCGACGGTGGGCTCGGCCTTGACCAGGCCGGACTCGGCCCAAGTGGACATCGCGAGCACGCTGATCATCTCCAGCGGCACGATCGGCCGGCCCCAGGGGTTGTCCGGGCCGCTGTACCAGGAGCTGGTCTCGGTGATCGTCTCCAGCTTGCGGTTCAGCGTGAACGGATAGAGGTCTCCCATGTGGGTGTCGGGGCCCATCCGGACGCGTTCGGGCCGCGCGCCCCTGCGGCCCGGCTTCCACACTTCGAAGATCACGGGCCGGTGCAGGGGGCGCAGCTCGGCCAGCCGCTCGTCCAGGGCGGTCGGTTCGTCGCCGAGGGTCGCGGTGCCGGACAGGACGCGCGTCCCGTCCTCCTTCGTGGTGTGGATCAGGGCCCGGTCTCCGGTGAAGGCGGCGGTCGCCCGAGTCCGCTCGCCGTCGAGGCAGATGGCCTCGAAGTGGGCGCTGAGACAACCGGAGGAGAACCACCGCTCGCCCCACATCCGGGCCGCCAGAGGGTCGTACTGGCTGAAGTGTGTGGGCCCCTCGACCGCCGCTCCCGCGACGCCCAACCGCTGTGCGGTGGCGGGGTCGTGGATGCCCGCGTGATCCCCGTAGGTCTGGTCGAGCAGCAGGTTGCGCGGGGTCCGGAGCGGGCCCGTGATCTCGAGCGGCGTCGTGAACATGGCCGAATTTCTAGCACGCATCCGTTTCAATACCAACCGGTCGGCATTGACAAAATTCCGTGGCCGGGATGTGCTGTGCTTCGCACGTACCGCCCCTGAGTCACCAGCCGGAGGAGAGCGATGGGCAGGCCGAAGGTTTCCGACCCCGAGGTGCGCAGACGCATCCTCGACGTGGCCCTTGATCTGTTCGCCGCCAAGGGATTCGACGCGACCGGCGTCCAGGAGATCGTGTCCAAGGCGGGCGTGACCAAGGGCGCGCTGTACCACTACTTCGCGTCGAAGGACGAGATCCTCTTCGAGATCTACGGCAGGGTCTTCGGCCGTGAACTGGAGTCCCTGGAACGGATCCTGGCCCAGGGGCACGACCCGGAGCGGACCCTGCGGGAGGTCGTCGTGGACCTGGTGGTCCTCACGGCGGCCGGCGCCAAGGAGTCGGCCGTCTTCGCCAAGGGCGGGCGGTCCGACTCCCCGCACTGGCAGGCACTGGAGGAGCAGTGGCGGCACTACCAGGAGCGTTTTCGCGCCATCGTGCGGGAGGGGCAGCAGGCCGGGTCGTTCGCCTCGCCGGCGTCCCCGGAAGTGGTGTCCTGGTCGGTCTTCGGCTTCACCAACTCGATGCACACGTGGTACCGGCCCGGGGGAAGCAAGTCACCGGCGGAGATCGGCGCCGAGCTCGCCGAGCTGGTCCTCTCGGGGCTGAAGCGTTGAACGGGCAGCGGTGCGGGGGCGTCGACGGGGCAGGCGCCCGAAAGGGGCGGGGTACGCGATGCGTTCGGTTCTGAACCTGGCGCTGGAGTGTGTGACCGGCGCCGTCGAGACCGCGGCCGACGGCACGGGCGTGGCCTTCCACCGGGTCCCGGCCGCCGCCCGCGCCCAACTGGCGGATCCCACACTGGACTTCATGAGTACGGTGCCGTCGGGTGTGCGCATCGAGGCGCTCACCGACGCGGCGGTCCTGGAGCTCGACGTCGACCTGACGCATCTCGTCGTGCAGGGCATGTCCTCACCCGGCACCGCCGTGGACGTCGTCGTCGACGGGGCCCTGCGGGAGGCCGTGCGCACCACGCGGGAGACGGTCCTGGTCATCGACCTGCGCACCCGTGCCACGCGGACGCATCCGGCCGGCCCCGAGACCCTGCGGCTCGATCTGGGCGAGCCCGGAGTCGAACGCCGGGTCGAGGTGTGGCTGCCCGTCTCCTCGGCGCTGCGGCTGCTCGACGTACGCGTCCCCGCCGGTGCCTCACTGCGGCCCGCACCGGCGGCGGGCCCGCTGTGGGTGCATCACGGCAGTTCCGTCAGCCAGTGCTCCGAAGCGGACCGGCCGACGGGCGCCTGGCCGGCGATCGTGGCCCGCGCCGCCGGTCTGTCCCTCACGAATCTGGGCCTCGGCGGGCACTGCCACCTCGATCAGTTCATGGCGCGCACCATACGGGACCTACCCGCCGCGGCGATCAGCCTGGAACTCGGCATCAACGTCGTCAACCTCGACAGCATGCGTGAACGCGCGTTCCTGTCCGCCTTCCACGGCTTCCTCGACACCCTGCGCGAGGGCCACCCCGACACCCCGGTCCTCGTGATCACCCCGCTCATCTGCCCGGCCGTCGAAGACCGCCCCGGCCCCACCCCGTTCGGCCCCGACCACCTTTTCCATGCCGCCGAACGCCCCGAGCACCTCGCCACGGGCTCCCTCACCCTGCGCCGCATCCGCCACCTCCTGGAACAGGGGGTCGCCCTCCGGCGCCGGGCCGGCGACACCGCGCTCCACCTCCTGCACGGCACGACCCTGTTCGGCCCGGCCGACACCCTCGACCTCCCCGACGGCCTGCACCCCAACCCGGCCGGCTATCGCCGCATGGCCGAACGCTTCCTCCCACTGGCGTTCGGCGAGAACGGGTCACTACGGCAAGCGAGCAGCCGCACCGGTTCCCCGTGAACGTCGGCCTCGCAGGAGTCGCGGTTCACCCACGGCCTCCCGTACGGTCGCTGCGTGATGATCAGAGCGGGCGAGCCCCGCAAGCTCGGTGTGGTCGCCTCCGAGGCACGGCTGGACTTCGGGACGGAACTGCAGGAGCTCGGCGGTGGGCCGCGGCGACGTCTGCTCATGGTCGACGACGAGCCCGCCTTCGAGCTCAGCTTCTACTGCGGCACGTGCCCGCTGCTGTTCCGCCGGCTGGAGGCCGCGCGAGAGAAGCTGTCGCTGGAGAGCATGCAGGAACGACTCACCGGCGCACTGGACGACCCGGGCGACAGCGGTGTGCTCGACGCGTTCGGCGCGCTGCTGCCGGAGGGGGAGTACCTCCCGCTGCTCCTGAGCGTGGAGCCCCGGCTGGTCGTCCCGGGCAAGGACGGTGACTACTTCAGCGGGGAGCAGGTCGCGACATGGGGGATCGACCAGTTCTGGGGTCTGCCCGAGTACCCGCACACGCCCTACTACCGGACCTTCGAGACCGCGGTCGACGCCGACGCCCACCTGTACGAGTTCGTCGTACCGATGGTTCCCCCGACATGGAACGAGAGGCACCGCGTCGAGGAGTACGTGGCATCCATGGAGGCGGGCACGGTTCCCACGGCGGTGACGATCTCGACCCTGGACGTGTGCCGGCCCGCCGTCGACCTGGGCGACGACTACTCCGCGCACTGGGGCCTGACCCACTTCCTCCTGGACGGCCACCACAAGCTGGAGGCGGCTGCCTCCGCCGGGCGGCCGGTGCGGCTCCTCTCCCTGCTGACTCTGGACGAGAGCCTGGCCGAAGCGCAGGAGTGCGCCCGTCTGCCCGAACTACGCGCCCGCCCCCACTCGGTCCGAACAGCCGGACCGCCGCCGGCACAGGGGTGACCACGGCTGGTCGCCTGGCGCCAAGGGGTGACTCAGGAACTGTCAGTGGGCACCGGCACACTGACGGCATGAGTGTCTCCGAGTCCACAGCGATCGACGTGCCCCACGCCACCCGCGCATGGGTGGAGTCGATGGGCGGGCCCTTGATCGTCATTCCCCTCTCCGCGCTGACTGCATGGCGAGGATGCACGGAGAGCGGGGTCATGGCGGGAGACGCCATCGCTCCTGACGACTACGACCGGGCCTGCGCGGTGGACGAACTGGCCGGAGTGATCGCCGTCGGCGAGAGCGGTGCGCAGGCACTGGTCTTGGCGGACGAACCCTCCACCAGCTGCTATCTGCCCGAGCACCGAGCCTTCCTGCGGTGGCTTGCCGCCGGGTCCGAGGCCGGGCTGATGGCCGCGGCGGAGGTTGTCCTCGCGGACCCGGCCACCGAGTGGGAGGACTGCGGCACGTGGACCTCGGACGGCCCGGCCGTGCTGATGGACTCCGCCGAAGCGGGCCCCGACCTGGGCATCGAGTATCCGGGGGGCGGGACGCCCGCGCAGGCGCCGGTCCCGCTGCCGGCCGGCCGCTGGAGGGTCCGGGCCACTCACGCGAAGGCGGACGAGCGGCACTGGGTCGGCCTGATCCAGCTCCTGCCGGCCGCCGAGCCGCAGCGCGACGTCTGATGGCCGCCAGCCAGGTCCCACCGCGCCGCGCATGCTGACGGCATGGCGATGTCATCCACTACGGAGTCCGTGTCAGTGCTCAACAGCATGTACGCGGCTGAGGCCGAGTACCTGAAGGCGGGAGGACCGGGCGAAGCCTCGTTCGATCTGCTCGCGCCCTTCTTCGCGCAGGACGTCGAACTGCACCAGGCGGACGCCCTGCCCTACGGAGGCACGTGGCGCGGCCACGACGGCATGACGCGGTTCTTCCTCGCGATGAAGGAGGTGTGGGAGTCGTTCGACTTGGTGGAGCAGGAGTTCCTTGCCACCGGTGAGACCGCGGTCGTCCTCACACAAGTCCGTGCTCGCGCTCGCGCGACCGGCCGCGAACTCAGCTTTCCCGTCCTGCAGACGATCACGGTCGAGGACGGGCGGATCACGGAGGTCCGTCCCTTCTACTGGGACACGAAGGCCATCGCCGACGCCTGCGCCGGGCCGACACCGACGGACCTTGGCCGACGGTGATCAGGGAAGACCCCGGTCTCCGTGTCAGCGGTCGATCGGCGCCACCTGGTCCAACCCGGTGTCGGACAGGATCCGGTGCACCGTGTCGTCCAGGCCACTGGCGGCGTCGATGACGGTCTCCAGTGCGTCGGGCAGGAGGTCCTTCTCGCGGTACCAGTCGCGCAGATGGGCTTCCGTCACGTGCTTCAGGTACTCGGCGTCGGCCTTCGTCGCGTGACGCGCCACCGTCTCCTCGAAGGGGACGTGAAGGTAGTAGCAGCGCGTGACACCACGGTGGGCCCGGACCAGGTCCTGCAGCATCTGCCCGTAGCGGTCGGCGTACAGGATGCCCTCGACGACGACGTGGAAGCCGCTGTCCAGGGCATAGCGGGCCGTGAGATCGATGAGGCCGATGTTCGCTCCGCCGGGCCGGTCGCGCTCGCGCAGGACGGTCCGGCGGAGGTTGTCCTGTCCGACGATCGCGAGGTTGCGGCCGAACCTCTCGCGCAGGCCGGCGGCGACGGACGACTTCCCCGAGGCGCTGTTGCCACGGAGCACGACCAGGCGTGTTTCCTCGGTGCCTACCACGTCAGGGAGTTCAGCCCTGGGGCTCTTGCGGTTTGACGTCGACCTCGCGCAGAGACTGGTCCTTGAGTTCGGTGCGGGCCTCCGTGCGGTGGCCACGGGCGATGTAGTCCCGCACGATCGCCTCGATCGCGTCCTGAGGTGAGCCGATCCCCGCCAGGACCATGACTTCCACCACGAGTTCGGCGTCGAGACTGATGTTGACCTTGGCCACCGTGCCCCCTGATCGCGTCACCTGCCCGCACTCTAGCCGGGTCGACGGCGCACACCACAGGTGAAATCAGGGAAGTTCGGCCCGGAGTTCGTCGGCTGTCTCCCGGAGCAGGGCCAGGAATGCCGTGGCCGCCGCTGTCGGCGCCCCGGGTGCGGCCGCGCAGATCCGACGGTAGGGCACGTCGTCCGGGTGGATCGTGACGAGTGCGACGTCCGGTCGCACGGACGCCGCCGCGAGCGCCGGGACGAGCGTCACGCCGAGGCCCGCCGCGACCGCGCCCAGCTTGGCGATCCAGTCGTGCGCGAGCAGCCCCGTGCGCGGGCGCAGGCCTGCCGCGACCGCGGGGCGGAAGAGGGTGTCCTCCAGCCGCTCGTTGCCGACGATCCATTCCTCCTCGGCCAGGTCGGCCAGGCGGACGTTCCGTTGTCCCGCGTACGGATGGCCGAGTTCCAGAGCCACCAGCATCGGCTCGTCCAGGAGGTGATGGAGCATCACCCCGGTCGGCGGGGCGGCGTCCGTCGCCGGGCTGACGACCGCCAGGTCCTCCTCCCCGGCCGCGACCAGCCCCAGGTGTTTCACCGACGGGCCTTCCACCCGGGTCACCGTCACCCCCGGATGCCGCTTCCGGAACGCCGCCTGGGCTCGCGGGACGAGCGCGGCGGCCGCACTGGAGAACGCCCCGAGCCGCAGCAGTCCGCCGTCCAGCGTGCGCAGCGCGGTCAGTTCGGCGCGTGCGGCGGCGAGCCGGTCGCGTACCGCCTCGGCGTGCGGCAGCAGCACACGGCCCGCTTCGGTGAGCCGCACCCCGCGCGGCAGCCGCTCGAACAGTTCGGCTCCCCAGTCCTCCTCGAGTGACCGCACCTGGCGGGAGATCGCGGACTGGGTGTAGCCGAGCGACTGGGCGGCGGAGGTGAAGGACCCGGTGCGGGCTACGGCGAGGAACGCCTCGTACAAACCATGCGTGACGAGCATGAGAGCCATGCTAGAGAGTCGCTTGTCGCATGAGTAGGCCGGATCTAGCGTCGACGCCATGGACACCGACACCACCATCACCCCGCACAGGATCGCCTTTCTCGGCCTCGGCTCCATGGGCCTGCCCATGGCCCGCCGCCTCCTCGATGCCGGGCACCCGCTCACCGTCTGGAACCGCACCGCTTCCAAGGCCGCGCCGCTCGTCGAGGCAGGTGCCGTCCTCGCCGCGCACCCCGCCGAGGCCGTCCGGGACGCCGACGTCGTGATCACCATGCTGGCCGACCCGGACGCCGCCCGAGCGGTTGCCGACGAGATGGTCCCGGCCCTGCGTCCGGGCACGCACTGGATCGACACCTCGACCATCGGCCCGGACACCGGCCGGGAACTCGCAGCGCGGCTCCCCGAGGGCGTGACCCTGATCGACGCTCCCGTCATGGGGAGCGTCGACCGGGCCGCCACCGGCGAACTGCTCATCCTCGCGGGCGGAGACACCGCACCGGTCGCGCACGTCCTCGCCCTGCTGGGCACGGTCACCCCGTGCGGCGGCCCCGGCGACGGCGCCGCCCTCAAACTGGTCCTCATCAGCGCGGCGGTCGCGGGCGTCGCCCTCGTCGCCGAGAGCCTCACCCTCGCCGAAGCGCTCGGCCTGCCCCGCGACCTGGCGCTGCGGACGCTCGGCGCGGGCCCCCTCGGCGGTGCGGTCGGCCGGGTGCTCGCCACCGGTTCCCACTTCCCCGTGGCTCTCGCCGCCAAGGATGTGGCCCTGGCCACGACGACCACCGCACTCCCCCTCCTGGAAACGGTCCACCACACCCTGCTCGCCGACCCGTCCCTCCTCACCGAGGACCTGGCCGCGGTCGCCCGCTGAGGAAGGGCCCGCAACGCCTCTGCCGCCCGACAACCACCCCTCCGTACACAGGAGTTCACAGCGCGCCGGACGGCTGCGCCCCCGCATCGACGCGCATCCGGACGACGTCAGATACTGTTCCTCGCTCCCCCGCGGCAACGGGACCTTCGGCCGCCGCGGCAGGGCGCGGTCGGCCGGTCGTCAGTACGGGGGTACCGCAGTGAACGCACCTTCCTCGGCCGCCGTCTGGGCGGCCGGCGACAACGTCGACGGCCGGTACCGGGTGGTCGGGGAGCTGGGCCGGGGCGGCATGGGGGTCGTGCACCGGGTGCGGCATCTGGCCTGGGGCATCGACATGGCGGTGAAGAGTCCGCGGCCCGACTTGTTCGGCGGACCTGGGGACCAGGAGCTGTTCGTCAGGGAGGCCGAGGCCTGGGTGTCGCTCGGGCTGCATCCGAACGTGTGCGCCTGCCACTACGTGCGCGTAGTAGAAGGCACCCCGCGCGTGTTCGCCGAGTTCGTCGAGGGTGGCAGCCTCGCCGAGTGGATTCGCGACGGGCGGCTCTACGCCGGCGACGCACGGCAGGCCCTGGGCCGGGTCCTCGACACGGCGGTCCAGATGGCCCGCGGGCTCGAGCATTCCCATGGGCGGGGCCTCGTACATCAGGACGTGAAGCCGGCCAACGTCCTGCTCGACGGCGACGGCACCGCGAAGATCACCGACTTCGGCCTCGCCCGGTCGAAGGGCGCCGTGGTCCCGCGGGAGGCGGAATCGGCGCCGGGAGTCAGCGTGTTGGTGCCGTGGGGCGGCATGACGGTCACGTACGCGTCTCCGGAGCAGCTCGCGGGCGGCAGCGTCGGGAGGCGCAGCGACGTGTACAGCTTCGCGGTGTCGTTGCTGGAGATGATCACCGGTCGCGCGTGCTGGTCGGCGGGTTCGGTCGCCGGTCTGGCCCTGGAGGAGTACTTGGGCGCGGCCGCGAATCCGGTCGCCGCGCCGCCGGAGCTGGCCAATCTGCTGCGCCGCTGTCTGCGGCGGTCCGCCGGCCACCGGCCGCCCTCGATGGCGGACATCGCGGACGTGCTGACCGGGATCTACGAACAGGAGACCGGCTCGGCATATCCGCGGCCCACCCCGAAGGCCGCCGATCTCCGCGCCGACGAGCTCAACAACCGCGGTCTCTCGCTCCTCGACCTCGACCGGGTCGCCGATGCCGGACAGGCCTTCACCGAGGCGCTCGCGGTCGATCCGCACCACGTCGGGGCCGTGTACAACGGGGGCCTGCTGAGCTGGCGTACGGGCACGATCACCGATGTCGAGCTCGTCGGGAGGCTGGAGGCGCTGCCGCAGGACACGGAGTCCTCGTGGCAGACCCGTCTGCACATCGCCCGTGTGCATCTCGAGCGCGGAGACGTCATCGCCGCCCGCGAGCTCCTCGACGTCCTCGGGCGCGAACGACCCGGCGACGCCGAGATCCGGGCGGCGACGCGGGCCGCGGCTGGCGGGAGCGCGACCGATGCCCGCCGCGTCGAGACCCGCGCGCTGGGCGAGCCGTTCCGGCTGACGCCACCCGTGGATCTCCTGGCCCGGCACGTGGTCGCCGGGCATCTGCCGATCCGTTTCAGCCCCGACGGACGGCTCGCGCTGAGCGGCCACTGGGACGGCGGGCTCCGCCTGTGGGACACGGCCACCGGCGCGTCACGGCCCGCGCTCATGAACGGCGGCACCGAGCTGATCGGCGTCGACCTGACCCCCGACGGCGCGTACGCGCTGTCGGTCGAGCAGGGCGGCACGGTGCGGTGGTGGAACGTGGACGCCCGCAGGTGCGAGCGTGCCGTCCCTGCGGCCGCCGCTCCGAGGGGGTGCCCGGTACGGCTGAGCGCCGACGCGCGTATCGGCGTGTGGATCGGCGCGGACGGGCATGTCCAGGTGTGGGAACCGCGGACCGGCACCTGCCGGTGGTCGCTGGGGGTCGCCGTCGAGGGGTCGCTGGACGGGTCGCGGTACGAGGTGAGCCCCGACGGACGTCATGTGCTCACCGGCGAGGAGGACGGGGCGCGGCTGTGGAGCGTGGCCGACGGCCGGTGCCGCGCGCTGCCCGCGGGTTCTCCGTCGTCCGCGCTGTGCTTCGGTCCCGACGGACGCCTCGCCGCGGTCGCCTCCGACGACGGGACCGTCCGGGTGTGGGACGTGGAGGACGGCCGGCTGGTCCGCACCCTGACCGGCTCCACCACCGCGGCCCTTCACCTGGCTCTCGGTCCCGGTGGGCGGCGGCTGCTGTCGGGTTCGAGCGCCGATCACACCGTACGGGTCTGGGACGTCGACAGCGGCCGGTGCCTGCGGACCTTCTCCGCGGGCCGGCACGGTATGCGTCACCTCGGCTTCCCGGACGCCGACGACCGGTTCGGCTTCTCCGTCGGCAACCACCCCGACCTGCACACGCGCCGCTGGCGGCTGCCCGACGGCGGGTGTGCCGCCGAGCCCCACGTGGTCAAGCCGCGCGAGTACGCCGAGATCAGCGGACTGAGCGGGCAGGCGGAAGATCTGCTCGCCGAGGCCCGCCGGGAGATGACGGTCGGGCGGCACCGATCGGCCCTCGGCCTGTTGACCCGGGCGCGGGCGATCCCCGGGTACGAGCGGGCGCCCCAAGTCCTGGCCGCCTGGCGGGAACTGGGCCGATCGACCCGTCACGTCTCGCTCCGCGCCGCGTGGTCACGACCGCTCGACGCCGGGCCGCTCCCCTACGGATCCGTCACCGGGATCGGCCTGGCCGCCCACGCCCGGCTAGCCGTCAGCGGCCAGAGCGACGGAACTCTCCGCGTCTGGGACCTCGACAGCGGGGAATGCACCCGGGTGATCGAGGACCACCCGAGCCGCGCCGCCGAGGTGGCGCTGAGCGACGACGGCCGGTACCTGCTGTGCTACGGCACCCGACCGCACGCGATCACCCGCCGGCAACTGGACGGAGACGGGCGCCGTCAGGTGTCCCCGCACTGGGACCTGACGCGGACCGTCCTGTTCACGGGCGACGGACGGCACGCCCTGCTCGGCGGCAGGGAGGGCACGGTCCGCCGCTGGGACCTGGAGGAGGACCGCTGCGTGTCGGCCATCGGTCCCGCAGGCCCGGTCAACGTCATCTCACCGTCCGCCGACGGCCGCCTGGCGGCGATCGGCGACTGCACCGGCGTGGTCGGCCTGTGGGACCTCGTCGCCGGACGGAACCTGCGCACCTGGAAGGGCCCGCGGGAACCGATCCTGTCCGCGTGCCTCAGCGCCGACGGCCGGCTGGCCCTGTCCACGCACATGGTCACGTCCTCCGGCGCGGGCGACGAGCCGATCCGGCTCTGGGACGCCGCGAGCGAGCACTGCGTACGTGAGTTCGCGGGGCATGTGGGCTGGGTCTCCGCGGTGCGGTTCACTCCCGACGCGCGGTTCGCGTTCTCGGCGGGCCACGATCGCACCGTACGGATGTGGGACGTCGCGAGCGGACGCTGCCTGCACGTCCTGGAGGGGCACCGGGAGTACGTCCGCCATCTCGAGATCACCCCCGATCTGCGGAACTTGGTGACGGCGGGCGACGACGGGCTCCGGCTGTGGCAGCTCGACTGGGAGCTGGCGGCCGACGGGGAGTGAATCCGGGAGGGTCCGTAGGGCCGAAGGCGAGGAGCTCTGCCAACCGCCCGACAGTTCAGGCAAGTTCGCCTTGACACTTCGGAAGTGTCAAGGCCTCCTTGCCTCTATGACTCTTCCGGACCTGGACGACCTCATCGCGGAAGTCGACCGGAGATGCGGCAACGCGCTCCGTCCCGGCGACCAGGAACAGCCCGACTGGCTCGCACTGCTGACCGTCGCCTCCCAACTCGCGGGCCAGATGCAGGCGTTGGCAGACGACCTGGTCGAGGACTACGTCGAACACTGCCGGATGCACGGCACCTCGTGGGCGGACATCGGATCGGCGCTGGGGGTGACCCGGCAGGCCGTCCAGCAGCGCTTCCACGCGCCGCACAAGCGCTACAGCCCCGAGACGATGACCGACGACCTCGGCCAGGCCATGACCCAGGTCAAGCTGGCGGCGGTGCAGCACCGCAACAACTACATCGGCACGGAGCATCTGCTGTGGGGGCTGACCGCGCAGGACAACGGCGCCACCCGGCTCCTTCAGGACGCGGGCGTCTCTCCCGACGCGGTCCACCGCTCCGTCGGGAGCCGGCTGAGCATGGGCGCTTCCCAGGCCGCCGAGCGCATCGCCTGGACGCCCTACTCCCGCAAGGCCATCGCCCTCGCCGAAGCGCGGTCGCAGCGCAACGGCTCCGATCGGATCGGCTGCGAGGACCTGCTGGTCGGCCTGGCCGGAGTCGGCCGCGGGGTGGCGGCCGACATCCTGACCGAGGCCGGTTTCCAGCCGGCCGAAGCCGACTCCGGCCTCGACGCCCCGGTCGTCGGCGCCTGACTCAGCAGGAGTGGGCGCTCAGCTGCCGGTAGAGCTCCTTGTGGCCCTCCGCGTCGGGGTGCAGGCCGTCGACGAGCAGGTCGGGGCGGTCACGGAGGGGCTCCCACAGATCGAGGTAGTCGATGTGGTGGTCCTGGCACCAGGTCATCAGGGTGGCGCGCAGCGTGCGCGCCCGTGCCACGGTGAAGCGGAGGCCTTCGTAGTCGCCCGTTCGTGACTCGTCGAGCCAGACCGGTCCGGCGATGACCAGGCGCGCGTTGTGACGATGGGCCGTGGCGGCCAGGGCGTCGAGGTGGCCGGTGATGTGGGGCAGTTCGTCGCCGTCAGGGGCTGCGGCGGAGTCGTTGATCCCCGCGGCCACGACGAGGGTGTCGGGGTGGCGGGGAGCCAGGAGCGGCGGTGTCTGCTCGCTGACATCCGCCAGGGTGCTGCCGGGGATGGCCAGGTTGAAGACGCGGTGCGCGCTCTCGTCGGACGCGATGTGCGCCGCCGCCAGGTGGCCGGCCCAGCCGCCCTGGGGGTCGCAGCGCCCGTAGGCGATGCTGTCGCCGACGATGACGATGCGTGCCGCCGGGCGCAGCGGCTTCGAGTCGAGGTAGGCCCAGGCGGATTCGCCCGAGGTGAGGAGCACGCGGCGGCGCGCGTAGTCGTCGACCTCGTAGTCGTCGGCGGCGGCCAGTTCCCGGTCGGTCAGGTGCAGGACGGCGCCCTCGACCGTGCTGCCGATCCTGCGCTCCAGGGTGAGGTGCACCTCCTGGCCGCTGGTGGCGATCACGGACGCGTCGGTGATCGTGAGGGGCCTGGTCGCGTGGCCGGCGAGCGATGCCGCGGTCGTCGGTACGGTGCGGCCGAAGAGTGCGGTCTGGACCCGCTGGTCCAGCAGCGTGCCGAAGGAGAAGAGGGTGTGGGGGCGGGGCTCGGTCACGGTGCCGTCGCGGCCTTCCAGTCGGAATGATCACTTGATCGCTTCACCTTATCGGCCACCCGCCAGGCCCCTGACCAGGGCGTCTCGCCTCGATCTCCCAGGTCGGCCGTCTCAGGTGCGCGGGGTGACCAGGCCGGATTCGTAGGCGAGGACGACGAGTTGGGCGCGGTCCCGGGCGTGGAGTTTGGTCATGGCGCGGTTGATGTGGGTCTTCGCCGTCATCGGGCTGATCACCATGCGGTCGGCGATCTCGTCGTTGGACAGTCCCCGGGCGGCCAGGGCGACGGCCTCGCGTTCGCGGCCGGTGAGCTCCTCCAGTTCCTTCGGGGTACCGGTGGTGAGCGGTTCGGACACGTATCTGTCGATGAGTTTGCGGGTGATCGAGGGGGCCAGCAGGGCGTCACCGCGTGCGGCAACGCGGACGGCGTGCAGCAGGTCGTCCGGGACGATGTCCTTGACGAGGAATCCGGCGGCCCCGGCGCGCAGCCCCTCGAACACGTACTCGTCGAGGCCGTAGTTGGTCAGGATGACGACGTGGACCTGGGCCAGGGCGGGGTCCGCGGCGATGCGCCGGGTCGCCTCGATGCCGTCGACGACGGGCATCTGGATGTCGATGAGCGCGATGTCGGGCAGGTGTTTCCTGGCGAGTGCGACGCCTTCCTCGCCGTCGGCGGCCTCGGCGACGACCTCCATGTCCTCCTCCAGGTCGAGGAGCGCGCGGAACCCGCTGCGGATGAGGGGCTGGTCGTCGACCAGCAGGATGCGGATCACGGGGTCCGTTCCACGGGGAGTTCGGCCTGGACGGTGAAGCCGCCCTCGTCGCGGGGTTCGGCGCGCAGCAGGCCGCCGAGGGCGGTGACGCGTTCGCGCATGCCGAGCAGGCCGACTCCGGGCACCGGTGCGGTGGTGGGTGTGGCCTTGCCGTCGTCGTCGATGCGGAGGGCGAGGGTGTCGGGCCGGTAGTCGATGCGGACCGACGCGGTGGTGGCGGCCGCGTGCCGGACGATGTTGGTGAGCGACTCCTGGACGATGCGGTAGGCGGTCCGGCCCACGGTCGTGGTCACGTCGTGCCGCTGTCCTTCGATCGTCAGGGTCGTCTCGAGGCCCGTCCTGCCGGCCCGTTCCACGAGTTCCGGAATGTCGCCGACGCCGCGCGGCGGCGCCGTGTCGTCGTCGCGCAGCACCGACAGGGTCGCGCGCAGTTCCCGCGTGGCCTCGCGTCCCGCTTCCTGGATGGCCAGGAGTGCCTCCGGCACCTGCTCACCCCGTCTGCGGGCGACGTGGACGGCGACCTCCGACTGCACCTTGATGACGGAGATCTGGTGGGTGAGGGAGTCGTGCAACTCCCGTGCGATGTGCAGCCGTTCCTCGTCGGCGCGGCGGCGCGCGGTCTCCTCCTGGGTGCGTTCGGCCTCGTCCGCCCGCTGTTCGGCCTGGCGCACCGCCTCTCCGGCGGCGAAGGCGGCGACCAGCCAGGCGATCTCCAGGGTGCTGCGGGCCCGCACCAGCACCTCGCCCGCGGGCCCCGCGCGGAAGGCCAGTGCCGTGAGCTGGAGCGCCACCAGCAGGGCCACGGAGGCGATCACGGTGACGGTCCGGCGCCCGGCCCGCACTGCGCTGTACACCGCGACGAGGTACGCGACGGAGAGCGCGCCGAAGCCCATGGCCTGGTAGCCGACGGCGCACACTCCGGTGACGGCCAGGACCGCGACCGGTGCGCGGCGGCGCGCGGCCAGCGCAAGTCCGCCGGCCGCCAGGAGCACGCGGCCGAGCGCGTCGGGTCCCGGGCCGGGGTGCTCCCCGGTCCACCCGGTGCCCAGCATGAGCCCCGCCACTGCCACGGCGATCGCCCAGTCCCCGACGACGGCCGGGACACCGGTCGGGACGCCGAACCGTCGTATGACCATGCGGGAACCCTAGCCGGGCGTCATGCGCGGCCGAGTCCCGCCGCCGGACGAACTCCCGCTACCACGTCTGCGGTAGCCGGGCGGTGTCTGCGCCGTTCGCGGCAGCCGCGTACGGCGTCGGCGGCAGCCCGAAGTGCGTCCGCCCGCGGGACGACCTGCGGTGGGTCCGGGAGACACGATCCGACGAGATCCCGAAACGGGATGCCTACGAGGAGAAGGAGCACCTCATGTCCGTCCGTCACGTGCTTGCCGCACCAGCGGCCCCGCACGCCTCGGTCCACTCGCTCGCCGCCGACGCCTACGACCTGACCTCGGGTCGTCTCGTGGGGACGAGCGCCGCGCTGGTGGCACTGGCCGGCATGGTCGTCGGGGGGCTGGCGCTGGCCCGATCCGCCGGCCGGGTCGGCAGCGGCAACGGCGGGAAGGGCGCCGTGGTGGCCCTGGTCGCGGGGCTGATCGGCGTGGTCGTCGGCGTGGTGAACCTGGCTGTCGCCGACGGCGGTCCCGGCACCGGGAACGGGGTGATCGGCGGCGTCGTCGCCGTCGTGCTGGGGGTTCTCGCGGTGGTGCTCGGGCGACTGGCCCTGGTGCGCGGACGTCGCACCGGCCGGACGGCCCGCGGCCGCGACTACGCGGGCGCGTCCGAGTGAGAAACGGACGGAGACCCGAGGAGACGATGATGGTTCTCGACACCACTCCCGCGGGCGGGACCCTGGCCGGACTGGGCCGCTTCTGCTTCCGGCGGCGCCGCCTGGTGCTCCTGGTCTGGATCGTCGGCGTACTCGCCGTGGCGTTCGCCGGCTTCGGATACGGGGCTGCCCCCGACAACGACTTCTCCGGTGGCGATTCCCCGTCGGCCAAGGCGCAGCAGCTGATGGTGAAGCACTTCCCCGAGGAGCAGGGGGACACGCTGACCCTGGCGATCAGGGCCGACCGGGGGATCGACGATCCGGCCGTCAGGCGGAAGATCGAGAAGGTCGTCGCCCGGCTGGCCGGCTCACCGGTGACGGGACCGGTGACATCGCCGTACCAGGACCGGAGCCTGGTGACGCGGGACCGTCGCATCGCCCGCACGTCCATCCCGCTGAGTGCCAAGGAGGTGGAGAAGAGCGAGGTCAAGCCCTTGGTGGACGCGGTCAAGGAGGCCTCCGACGCGAGGGTGACGCTGGCGCTGGGCGGCTACATGGCGGAGAAGGCCGAGACGCCGCCGCAGGGGCCGGCCGAGAGCGTCGGCATCCTGGCCGCGGCGGTGATCCTGTTCATCGCCTTCGGATCGCTCGTGGCCATGGGCCTGCCGATGGTGACGGCGCTCCTGGCGATCGTGGGCGGACTCGCGCTGATGAAGCTGGTCGGGCATCTCGTCCCCGCACCGAACTTCGCCCTGACGTTCGGCGCGATGATCGGGCTCGGCGTCGGCATCGACTACGCGCTCTTCATCGTGACCCGCTACAAGGACGGCCTCGCGGACGGCGCCGATCCCGAGAGCGCCACGGCCGAGGCGATCGCCACCGCGGGGCACGCGGTGCTGTTCGCCGGAACGACCGTCGTGATCGCGCTCATGGGCCTGTTCGTCATGGGCCAGCGGCTGATGACCGGGCTGGCCGTCGCCACGTCGCTCACCGTGCTGGTCACGATGATCGCCGCGCTGACGCTGCTGCCCGCGTTCCTGGGCTTCACCGGGCACCGGATCAACGCGCTGCGCCTGCCACGCCGCTCCTCCCGCCGCGACGGGTCCGCCGCCGCACGGTCTCCGAAGCGCCGTACGCTCGCGGAGCGTTGGGCCCGGGTCGTGCAGCGCAGGCCGCTGATCGCCGCGCTCCTCGCCGGCGGGGCGCTGCTGATTCTGGCCGTGCCCACGCTGTCGATGCGGCTGAGCCAGCCCGACGCCAGTGTCCAGCCCCGTGACCGGAGCAGCTACATCTCCTACGAGATCCTCGCCGAGGGGTTCGGGCCGGGCTACGGCGCGCCTCTGGTCTTCGCCGCCGAGATCGACTCGGAGGACACCGACCTCGGCCCCGTCGCCGCGGCGGTCGCCGGAACCGACGGCATCGCGCACGCCACGCCGCCCCGGGTCAGCGCGGACGGGAAAGCCGCCACTTTCGTCGCCTTCCCCACGACGGGGTACCAGGACGAGGCGACCGCCGACCTGGTGCACCGGCTCCGTGACGACGTGCTGCCCGGGACGCCCGGTGGTGAACGGGTCCTGGTCGGTGGTCCGAACGCCGGCACGATCGATGTCGCCGACGAGGTCGGATCGCGCCTGCCGCTGATGATCGTGGTCGTCGTCGCGATGTCGATGGTGCTGCTGATCGCACTGGTCAGGTCCGTCACGATCGCCCTCCAGGCGGCCGTGATGAACCTCCTGTCGATCGGTGCCGCCTACGGAGTGCTGGTGGCGGTCGTGCAGTGGGGCTGGCTCGGCACGGCCCTCGGCTTCCCGGCCGCCATGCCGGTCACGACGTGGACGCCGATGATGATGTTCCCGATCCTGTTCGGCCTGTCGATGGACTACCAGGTCTTCCTGATCTCTCGGGTCCGTGAGGAGTACGCGCGCACGGGCGACACCCGCGAGGCCGTCGCCCGCGGCCTGGCGCGCACGGCCAAGGTGATCACGGCCGCGGCCGCCATCATGATCGCCGTCTTCACCACGTCACTGCTGGGCCCCGACGTCGCCGTGAAACAGGGCGGCCTGGGCATGGCGGTGGCCGTCCTCATCGACGCCACGATCGTCCGGATGGTCTTCGTCCCCGCGGTGATGGAACTGTGCGGCAAGGCCAACTGGTGGATGCCCGGACGCCGTAAGCCGGGACCGTCTGCCTCGGTGCCGGTCAAGGTGGAGGAGAGTGCGGGGGTCTGATGGCTCGTCAGCCCCTGGGCGACGCGACGTCGGCCGGGCGGGACCGGACCCCCGGTCACTCCTTCAGGCTGGTGAGGGCCAAGGTGTGGGCGTGGTTCAGGGCGTCCGTCGCGGTGCAGGGGACATCGGGCCGGACGCCCGTGCCTTCCCAGTTCGTCAGGGAGACGGGGTTGATGGCGCGGCCGACGGGGATCGTCGCTTCGAGGTGGGGGTGCAGGGTCCAGCCGTTGCAGGGGTGGGCGCCGCCGCGGGTCGGCTCGCCGACGACGGTGGCACGGCCGAGCTGTTGCAGGTCGTAGGCCAGTTCCTCGGCGGCGGAGAAGGTGGTGTCGCTCGTCAGCACGTAGAGGGGCTTGGTGCCGCCGAAGCGGGCGCCGGGTACGTGCGGCTGGCTCCAGGACTGTTCGCGGCGGTCGCCGTCGCGCCAGTACATGGTGTTGAGGTGGGTGCGCTCGTCGAGGAGGTGACTGCAGACGAAGGCGACGGTGTCGGGGTCGCCGCCCCGGTTGGTGCGGAGGTCCAGGATCAGGGCCTGCGCGCGGGAGGCCAGGGTGAGCGCGGCGCTCAGCGGTTCGGCGGCCCAATCCAGCGGGAACAGCATCGGCGCCAGCTCCACCACGGCGACACCACCGTCGAGCAACTGCACCCGGGGCGCGCCGCCCAGCGAGGCGTCGAACTCCCGGCGCATGGCGTCCAGGGTGGCCGCGCCCTTCTCGGCCCGGATCGGCTCGGCGTGGTGCTTCAGCCGCAGGTGCCGGTCGTTGTTGACGGACTGCAGGTCCGCCGTGACGAGGCGGGCCAGCTCCTCGGCATCGTCGACGTCATAGGCGCCCTCGGCGAGGCGTCGGCGCAGCACGCCGGTGACCTGTTCGGCTGTCTCGGGGAAGACGTAGTGCTCGGTCAGCAGCCGTATCGTCTCGTCGATGACAGGGGCCGGCGCGAGCTTCGTCGGGGTCGTCATGGACAGGAGTAGAGCACTGCCCTTGCGAAAGCGTCAACGAGTTTAGACACTTTCCATATGCGAGATCAGCCTCCCCATCTGCCGCCTCCCGAGGACTTCCTGGAGATCGGCGCGCCCGAGCAATTCGCGGCGCTCGCCCACCCGTTGCGCCAGCGGCTGCTGTTCGCCCTGGGCCGGCGGCCTGCCACCATCAGCCGGCTCGCGCTGCAGCTCGACGCGAAGAAGGGCAACGTGGCCCACCACCTCAAGGTGCTCCGCGAGGCCGGCCTGGTCCACATCGCCGAGACCCGCCAGGTCCGCGGCGGAACCGAGCAGTACTACCAGCGCACGGCCCGCCGCATGGTCGTCGCCGAGCCTCAAGGGGCGGGCACCGCCGCGATGTTCACCGCGGTCGCCCAGGAGCTGGACCGCTCCCCCGTCGAGCCCCACCTGACGCTGCGCCACCTGCGCCTCGGCCCGGCGCAGGCGCGAGAACTCGGCGAGACACTCACGAGACTGGTCGACGAGACCGAGGAGGACGCGGAGGGTCAGCCGGTGCACGGTGTGCTGGTGGCGCTCTACCGGCAGGCGCTGCCGGGGGACGCCACCAGCACGGATCGGCCGTGAACTCTTCCCGTGTACGGGGCGAGCGGGTCAGCCGAGGTGCCGGGCGAAGAACCTCAGCGTGCTGTCCAGCTCGAACGCCGGGACCTCCCCGTGCCGGCCGGGGTTCGCGTGCAGCGCCTTCTCGGCCGAGCCCAGGGCGTCGAACAGTGCCAGGCTCTGGGCCCGCGGCACCCGTTCGTCGTCCCACTGCACCAGGAACTCCACCGGGACGGTGATCCGCGCGGCGTCCCCGGCCGAGGCGAGCGCCCCGCCGAGCCCCAACACCGCCGCGCGGACCCGGGGTTCGGCAGCGACGAAGGGGACACCGAGCCCGCACCCGAGCGAGACTCCCCAGTAGCCCACCGGACCGGCGCCGACGTGCTCGAGTCGCTGGACCGCGTCCAGGACCGCCCGCCACTCCGGCACGGTCCTGCGGGCCACGAGCGCCTGGAAGCCGGCGATCAGCGGAGCAAGCTCCTCACCGGCTGCCACGCGGGCCTGGTTCTCGGTCGCGATCCGGTCGTACTCCTCGACCTTCGGCCGGTCGCCGTGAGCGGGGACGTCGACCGCCACGACCGCGAAGCCGCATTCGGTCACGAAGCGGCGCGCACGCGTCAGAACGTCGGGGGCCTTCTTGTGCTGGCCGCCGCCGTGTCCCATCAGGACGAGCGGACGCGTCCCGACGGCGCCTTCCGGCGTCCACAGGACACCGGGAATCTCACCGAGGGTGAAGAGCTGTTCACGGACACCGCCGGACGACGTCTCAGAAGTGATGCGCAAAGCGATTCATGCCTTTCGGGATGCCCCTGCGGGTACTCCCTCAGCCATGCGGAGGGAGGGAGGCCCGACCTGTCGAAACGTTGATCGGACTCACCTCCTCGGTTCGCGGCACTGCACGGCGGCAGGAACGTATCACTAGATCCGCGAGTTGCGCACCGACTGCCACACCGCACCGGCCAGCGCCTTCGTGGCGCGCGGAACCGACAGCTGCTCGTGCTCGCGGTACAGCTGCCAGTTGTACGGGACCAGCGACAGCTTGTTGGAGGAGAGCGAGCCCGCCTGGTGGGCCCGGTACACGGCCAGCGGTTCGGCCAGGCCCCGGGCGTCCGCGCCGTCGCGCATGATCGACAGCCACAGGGCGTAGTCCTGCCGCTTGCGCATCTCCGGCATCAGCCGGGTGCCGAGCACGGTGCGGTCGTACATGGCGGTCAGGGCACCGATGTAGTCCTTGACCAGCATGGCGCGGTAGTCGACGTGCGCCCGGGCCCGGATCACGCGCCCGTTCGGCTCGAAGTCGGTGCTCTCGCCGGCGTGGTCCGCGTCCATCTTGAAGTACGAGGTGAAGGTCAGCGGCGCGCTGCCCTCCGCGGCGAAGGCGAGCTGCCGCTCGGTCTTCTCGGGCAGCCACATGTCGTCGCTGTCGAGGAACGCGACGTAGTCCCCGCGGGCCCGCTCGATCGCGAGGTTGCGCGCCTTGCCGGCGCCGCCGCGCTCGGGGGCCGAGCGTGGCAGGACGCGCTCGTCCTGCCGGGCGAACTCCCTGAGCAGCTCCATGGAGTCGTCGGACGACTGGTCGTCGGTGACGAGCAGCTCCAGGTCGGTGTGGGTCTGGGTGAGCACCGACCGGACGGCCGCGCCGAGCGTGGCCGCCGAGTTGTATACGGGCATCACGACGGACACCAGGGGCACAGCGCTTCTCCTTGCGACAGCGGCCGGGACGACGGCCCATTGAAGCATTGCGGCGGGTGCGGGACCGAACCGAGTCCTGTGATGGCTCCGGCCGCCTGTGGGGCGGCCGGGCACGGCCGCGTCTACTTGTTGACAGTGAATCCCTGGTCGTCGCCGTACTTGACGCTCGCTTCCTGCCAGGCCTCGAGCCCGTCGGAGAGCTTGGTCCCGGAGACGTAGGCCTTGCCGACGGTGTCGTTGAAGACGGAGTTCGCGTAGGCCTGGTAGGGGAGGTAGGTCCAGCCGGTGCCGACGTTGCGGGCGGACTCGGCGAAGATCCGGTTGGCCTTCTGCCCTCCGAAGTAGTCGAACCTGGTGTCGAGGAAGGCCTGGGACTCGAGGTCGGCGCGGGTCGCGGGGAAGGCGCCGTCGGCGACGCGCGTGGCGGCTCCGGCTCCGGTGGTGGCGTACTCGGCGAACGCGTAGGCGAGCTCCTTGTTCTTGGCCGCCTTGGGGACGGCGAGCGAGCTGCCGCCGTTCTCGGAGCTCGCGGTGTCGCCCTTCGTCCACTGCGGCAGCGGTGCGACGCGCCAGTCGCCGGAGGCGGAGGGGACGCCGGAGCTGAAGTTGGCGGGCATCCAGGCGCCGATGGAGAGGGTGGCGATGGAGCCGTCGGCCAGCCCCTTGTACCAGGCGTCGCTCCAGGAGGTGATCGGTGCGACGAGCTTCTCGTCGAGGAGCTTCTGCCAGGTGGCGGTGTACTTCTTGGTTCCGGCGTCGCCGAAGTCGATGCCGACGTCGGTGCCCTCGGCCCGGTAGGGGCGGCCGCCGGCCTGCCAGATCAGGCTGGTGGTGGCACCGGCGTCACCGGTGTCGTTGGTGATGAAGAGCTTGGGGTCGGCCTTGTGGAGGGCGCGGGCCGCCGTCACGTACTCGTCCCAGGTGGTGGGGACCTTGATGTGGTGCTTGTCGAAGACCTTCTTGTTGTAGAAGAAGGCCATGGGGCCGGAGTCCATGGGCAGGGCGTAGATGTCCTTCCCCTGGTGGACGGCGTTCCAGGGGCCGGGGGTGAAGCTCTTGGCGTGCCGGGTGGCCCCGTAGGGCGCGAGGTTCTCGACGGACTTGCCGATGGTGAACTGCCCGAGGGCGTAGTACTCGACCTGGGCGACGTCGGGGGCGCCCGAGCCGGCGGCCAGGGCGTTCTGCAGGGCGGTGTACTGCTTGTCTCCGGTGCCCGCGTTGACCAGCTGGATGTCGACCTTGGGGTACTTCTTCTCGAAGTCCGCGGCGACCTTCTTCAGGGTGGGTTCCCAGGCCCACACCGTCACCTTGCCGCCCTTCTCGAGCGCGGCCGCGACGTCCTTGGGGCCGGTGTCTCCCGCCTCACCGCCGGAGGAGCCGCAGGCGGTGGCGGTGAGGGCGAGGGCGGAGGCCACGGCCAGCGCGCCGAGGAGTCTGCGGGGTGTGCGGATTCTCATGGGGTGTGCTCCTGGTGGGAGGTGCGGGTGGAAGGACGGAGAAGGGGGCGTTCGGCCGGGGGTGCGAGAACGGGGAGGGCTACTCCTTGACGCTGCCCGCGGCCAGGCCGGACTGCCAGAACCGCTGCAGCAGCAGGAAGACGGCCACGATGGGCACGATCGTCAGCAGGGAGCCGGTGATGATGAGGTCGAAGACGGCCTCGCCGCCGGCGGTCTGGGCCTGGGCGTTCCAGGCGTTGAGGCCGAGGGTGAGCGGGTACCAGTCCGGGTCCTTGATCATGATCAGCGGCAGGAAGTAGTTGTTCCAGGTCGCGACCATGGAGAACAGCAGCACGGTCACTGTGCCCGGCATCAGGAGCGGCAGCGCGATCCGGAAGAAGGTGCGCAGCTCACCGGAGCCGTCGATGCGGGCGGCCTCCAGGAGTTCCGTGGGGACGGCCTCGGCGGCGAAGACCCACATCAGGTAGAGGCCGAAGGGCGAGATCAGGGAGGGGACGATGACGGCCCACGGGGTGTCGGTCAGGCCCATCTTGCTGAACATGAGGAAGGTGGGCACGGCCAGGGCGGTGCCGGGCACGGCCACCGCTCCGATCACGACCGCGAAGACGGCCTTGCGTCCGGGGAACCGGTACTTGGCGAGGGCGTAGCCGCCGAGGACGGCGAGGACCGTGGCGCCGCCCGCGCCGGCGACGACGTACAGCAGGGTGTTGAGCAGCCAGCGGACGAAGGCTCCGTCGTCGTAGGTGAGGGTGCGGGTGATGTTGTCCCAGAGGTCGAAGTCGTCGGCGAACCACAGACCGAAGGAGTCGAGGAGTCCCTTCTGGTTCTTGGTGGCGTTGACGACGAGCCAGGCCAGGGGCAGCAGGGTGTAGACGAGGACCAGGCCGGTGACCAGGGTCAGCGGGATGCTGGGCCGCGGGTGGAGCGGGGTGTGCGGGGGCCGCTTGCGGCGCCGCGGCGCGGCGGAGCGGGCGGAGGCCGGCTCGGTGGTGTCGGGTCCGGCCGGATCGGCGGCCGCCGGGGTGTTCAGGGAGACGGTCATCGGCTCAGCCCTTCCGCATGCCGCGCAGCTGGACCGCGTAGGCGATGACCGCCGTGACGGCCCCCATCACGATCGCCACGGTGGCCGCGTAGTTGTGCTGCTGGCCGGAGAAGGACAGCGAGTAGGTGTAGAGGTTCGGGGTGAAGTCGCTGGTGATGGCGTTGGGGGCGAGCTTCTGCAGGATGCTCGGCTCGTTGAAGAGCTGGAAGCTGCCGATGATCGAGAAGATCGTGGC
Source organism: Streptomyces sp. NPDC059524 (assembly GCF_042749255.1). Lineage (NCBI taxonomy): Bacteria > Bacillati > Actinomycetota > Actinomycetes > Kitasatosporales > Streptomycetaceae > Streptomyces > Streptomyces sp. NPDC059524. The sequence goes on from NZ_JBHYTK010000005.1 coordinate 48,911, forward strand.
GATGACGAGGGCGCCGCGGATCGCGGGCAGTTTCACCGAGCGCACGACCCGCCACTCCCCCGCGCCGTCGATGGCCGCGGCCTCGTACAGCGAGCGGGGCACCACCTTGAGCGCCGAGTAGAAGATCAGCATGTTGTAACCGACGAACTCCCAGGTGACGACGTTGCCGATGGAGGCGAGGACGAGGGACGGGGAGAGCGGGTCGGGCAGGGTGATCCCGAAGGCGTCGTTCACGTTGCCGACGAGGCCGAAGCGGGTGCCGTACATGAAGCCCCAGATGAGGCTGGCGACGACGGCGGGCACGGCATAGGGCAGGAAGACCGAGACCCGGAAGAAGGTCTTGCCGTAGAGCCGGCCGCTGTCGAGTGCCAGGGCGACGAAGAGGGCGATGCCGAGCATGACCGGCACCTGGACGAGGAGGAAGAGCCCGACCCGGGCGAGGCCCTCCCAGAAGCGGGCGTCGGCGAACGCCTCGGTGTAGTTGTCGAGGCCGACGAAGGACGTGCCGCCGACGAGCCGGTCCCGGAAGAGGCTCAGGTACAGCGCGTATCCGATCGGCGCGAGGAACACCAGGGCGAAGACCGCGACGAACGGACCGGCGAACCCCCACCCCACCAGAGCCTCTTTGCGCAGAGGGAAACGGGTTCGGCGGCGGGGCGGCGGGGCCGCCTCCGCTGACGTCGACAGGAGCGTCATGGTGGTTCCTTGCGTCGGTGACCGACCGGTCGGGAACTGAGGAAGAAGGCAGGGGCTTCGGTGCGAAGGGCCCCGGGTGGGGCGGGAGGGTCCGTGCCGACGAGGCATGTTCACGTTGCCATGTTTACGTAATCATCGGCGGGCTCGATGGTTGCACCACCGCCGGAGAGGCGTCAAGCACAAGGGGGCGCCGAACGCACGGAATTCGGCGAAGGCAAGGGCCGTCGAGGGGTACGGAGAGGTGTCAGGTCCGCCCGAAGGCACGGGCGATGGCTGATCGAAGACGTCCTGCGCCCGCGACGGGGGCCACCGCCGCGTCAGACGGGCGGAGGGGCCGTGCTGGCCCGCACCACGAGGGTGGGCTCCACGGCGAGCCGCCGCGGGCCGTTGCCGCGGCGTTCGATCTGCTCGAGCAGCAAGGTCACGCAGTGGCGGCCCACCACGTCGAAGTCCTGGTGCACCGAGGTCAACGGCGGCTCGAAGTAGCGGGCTTCGGGAACGTCGTCGAAACCCGCCACGCTGATCTCGCCCGGGACGGACCGCCCGGCCTCGTGCAGGGCGCGCAGAACACCCAGCGCCATCTGGTCGTTCGCCGCGAAGACCGCCGTGGCGTCAGGGATCTGCGCCAGGGTCCGCCCGGCGAGGTATCCCGACGCGGGGGTCCAGTCCCCGTACAGGGTCGGGCGCACCGGGGCGCCCGCGGCGACCAGCGTCCGCTCCCACGCCTCGGCGCGGCGCCGGGCGGCGAAGGAGTCGCGCGGACCGCTGACGTGGTAGACGGTGCGGTGCCCGAGCTCCAGCAGATGGCTGACCACGCTGCGGGCGCCGCCGGCCTGGTCGAAGTCGACGTTGGGGTATTCGTGCCCCGTGGCGCCGTCGGCGACGACCACCGGCATCGTGGGCGGCAGATGCAGCGACGGGGTGTCGAGCATCTGCGACTCGATCAGCACGATGCCGTCCACGGACTGCAGCATGAGGTGCTGGAACGCCTGCCGGACCGCGGCCTCGGTCTGCGCGCGCACGCCCATGAAGTTGACGGAGAATCCCGCTTCGCGTGCCGCGTCCGCGATGGCACCGAGGGTGCGGGCGTTGCCGTGCGCGCCCACGTCGAAGCTGACCACGCCGATCGCGCCGAACTTGCCGGTGACCAGGGCGCGCGCGGCCGCGTTGGGGCGGTAGCCGAGCTCCCGCATGGAGGCGAGGACCTTCGCGCGGGTCGTCTCGTCGACGTTGTCGTGGTTGTTGGCCACGCGCGAGACGGTCTGCGAGGACACGCCCGCGTGCGCCGCGACCTCCGCCATGGAGGGCCACTTGCGGGGCGGCCGCGAGCGGGGCGTCCTGGTCACCTTGTCCGCCACCTTCGACCGTTCCTTCCCCGGGGTCCGCGAGGGCGCGAGCTCTCACGCCTCACCGCATGTTGACGCAACCACGGTGCGGGGTCAAAAAGCCCGTCCGCCGTCACCCGGCTTCTTGACAGGGTCCCACGCCCCTCCCACACTTCCGGCTACGAGATGTTTACGAAAACATTTCGTGATCATGAAACTCGGGACGACCACACCCGCACCTCTCCACTACTCCCCCACGCGAGGTATCGCGCCATGCGACGCATGATCTCCGGGACGGCGGCACTCGTCTACGCCCTCCTTCTGTCCCTGGTCACGGCGGTGGGCACCGCCCACGCCGCCCCCGTGACCCTCACCAACGGCACGCAGTTCACCGATCCGTCCGGCAACCCGGTGCACGCCCACGGCGGCGGCGTCATCAAGGTCGGCGCGTACTACTACTGGTTCGGCGAGAACCGGAACAGCGACAACACCTTCCGGTACGTGTCCGCCTACCGCTCCACCGACCTGAAGACCTGGGAGTTCCGCCACCACGTCCTCACCGAGGCCTCCGATCCGGAACTCGACGGCGCCAACATCGAACGCCCCAAGGTCATCTACAACAGCGCCACCCAGCGGTTCGTCATGTGGATGCACAAGGAGAACGGCTCCGACTACGGTGAGGCGCGCGCCGCGGTCGCGGTGTCGGACACCGTGGACGGCGACTACGACTGGCGCGGCAGTTTCCGCCCGCTGGGCCACATGTCCCGGGACATCACGACCTTCGTCGACACCGACGGCACCGGTTACATGGTCTCGGCCGCCAACGAGAACGCCGACCTGCACGTGTACCGGCTGACCGCGGACTACACCGGGGTCGAGTCACAGGTCCAGAAGCTGTGGTCGGGCCAGTGGCGTGAGGCGCCGGCCCTGTTCAAGCGGGGCGGCGTGTACTTCCTGCTGACCTCCGGAGCCACCGGCTGGTCCCCCAACCAGCAGAAGTACGCCACATCCACCAGCGTCACCGGCACGTGGAGCGATCTCAGGAACGTCGGGGACGGAACGGCCTTTCGCAGCCAGACCGCCTACGTCCTCCCGGTCCAGGGCTCCGCCGGCACCGATTACCTCTACATGGGCGACCGCTGGGGCAACTCCATGGGCGGCACGGTCAACGACTCCCAGTACGTGTGGCTGCCCCTGAAGTTCCCCACCAGCACCACCATGACCATGGACTACTCCCCGCAGATCACCGTCGACACCGCGGCGGGAACCGTTCGCGGGATGGACGGTCCCTGGGAGACGCTGACCGCCCGCAACAGCGGCAAGTGCGCCGACGTGGCGGACTTCGACACCTCCGACGGCGCGCGGCTGGTCCAGTGGGGCTGCGGCAGCGGCGTGAACCAGCACTTCTGGTTCAAGGACCTGGGCTCCGGCTATGTCCAGATCATGGCCCGGCACAGCGGCAGGTGTCTCGCCGTCGCCGGGGCCTCCACCGCCGACGGCGCGTACGCCGTGCAGCACACCTGCGACGGCTCGCCCTCCCAGCAGTGGAAGGCCGAGCCGAGCGACACACCGGGACATGTACGGCTCGTCGCGCGGCACAGTGGCAAGTGCCTGGACGTCGTGAACCAGTCCACGGCCGACGGGACCGCGCTGGAGCAGTGGACCTGCAACGCGGGCGACAACCAGAAGTGGGCCCGCTCGGCGGTCTGACCGCCTTCGGGCCGGGGCGGGGCGGCCGTCGTCCCGGACCACCCCGCGTCAGCGCTGTGGGTCCCCCGCGGGCGGCG
>NZ_JBHYTK010000005.1:52728-87099 GCF_042749255.1 Streptomyces sp. NPDC059524
TCTCTGGGGGGGGGCGGGGGGGGGGCGGGGGGCGCGCGCCGCGGCCCCCCCGCGCTGCGGGGGCGCCCCGCGCCGCGCGCGGCGCCCCCCACAGCCGGCTTCTCCGGCGGCTACTCCTCGGTGGGCCCGAGGTCGGCCGTCGCACGGAGGTGGACAGTCCGGGCCCGGTGGGCGGCGTGCAGTTCGAGCACGACCAGTTCGTTGGCGCCGCCGCGCAGCACCGGAGCAGGCACGTAGAGCGAGCGCTGCGGGCCTCGGGACCAGTAGCGGCCCAGCGGGAAGCCGTTGACCCAGGCGTTGCCCTTGGTCCAGCCGTCCAGGTGCAGGAAGGTGTCGGCCGGGTCGGCCACGTCGAAGACGGCGCGGTGGAAGGCCGGTCCGACGGGCGTGCGGACGACGGGGGCGAAGGGGACGTCGTCGAGAGTGGTCAGCGGAAGCGGCCGGCTGGTCCAGGCCGCGGGCTCGGCGCCGTCGAGGAGGATCCTGCCCAGCAGACCCTTGCGGTCGTGGATGCCCTCCCCGTAGTTGACCCGGCCCTGGTTCTCGACAAGGACGGCGAGCGTGGCTCCGGCCCTGGGCACGGTGAACGCGAGGGCGTGCTCATGGTTCTCCCGCTCCATCACGCCGACCGGCTGACCGTCGACGAAGACCTGTGCGCGGTCGCGGACCTGCTCGACCTCCAGGAGCGCGGGGCCCGTCCGCGGCAGCTGCGTCTCGTACAGGACGAACCCGAAGTCCTGTTCCAGCTCCTCCATGGTGAGGGGCCGGCGGGCCTCGACCGCGGGCCCGAACCTCGCGGCGTGCGGGAGCAGCGAAGCGCTCTCGGTCAGTTCAACGGTGCGCGGGGCGAGCTTGGGCCCGGGTGACGGGAGAGGAGCGTCCGGCACGGGGGCGTACTTGGCGATCACGTCGCGGAAGGCGGCGTACTTGGCGGTGGGGTCGCCCGCTTCGTCGAGCGGTGCGTCGTAGTCGTAGGAGGTGACGGTCGGCCGGTACGTGTGCTTGTCGTTGGCGCCGTTGGTGAAGCCGAAGTTGGTGCCGCCGTGGAACATGTAGAAGTTCACCGAGGCGCCGGTGGCGAGGAGTTCATCGAGTTCGCGCGCCGCCTCGTCGGGATCCCGGACGGTGTGCCGGGCGCCCCAGCGGTCGAACCAGCCGATCCAGAACTCGCTGGTCATCAGCGGTCCGTCAGGGCGCGCCGCCCGGAGTTCCGCGAGGTGACGGGCCGAGCGGCTGCCGAAGTTGGCGGTGGCCAGGATTCCGGGCAGGGCGCCGCGCTCCAGGTCGGCGGGCTGGTCGCAGGTGAACAGCGGGACGTCGACCCCGTGCCGGCGCAGCAGTGCGGCGAGGTCCTCCAGGTAGGCGGTGTCGTCCCCGTAGGCCCCGTACTCGTTCTCCACCTGCACGGCCAGGACCGGTCCGCCCCGGGTGGCCAGGTACGACCGGAGCGGGGTGATGAGCCGCTCGATGTAGTCGTCGACGGCGGCGAGAAAGCGGGGGTCGCGGGAGCGCAGGCGCAGGTCCGGCTCGGCCAGGAGCCAGGACGGAAGTCCGCCGCCCTCCCACTCGGCGCAGATGTAGGGGCCGGGGCGGAGCAGCACGTACAGGCCCTCGGCGGCGGCCAGTTCGAGGAACCGGGGCAGGTCGAGGCCGCCGTCGAGGACGAATCGGTCGGGGCGCGGCTGGTGCAGGTTCCAGGGCACGTACGTCTCGACGGTGTTGAGGCCCATCAGCCGGGCCTTGCGCAGTCGGTCGGCCCACTGGTCGGGGTGGACCCGGAAGTAGTGCAGACCTCCGGACAAAAGCCGGAACGGTGCGCCGTCGAGGGTGAAGCCGCCCTCTTCGATCTGGAGTAGAGGCATGTGCGGGTGCTCCTGTGCTGGAGGTGGGGTGCTGCGTGGTGACGACCGGCAGGCAGAGAGATGACAGCCAGAGGCGGGCTCCAGTATGTTTGCGTAAACATAGACGGGTGGCAAGCCTTCGCTGCGAGCATCCCTTCCACGTGGGCGGCGAGGAACGCGCCTGGACCGTTCGGCACGGCGCGGCGGAACCTGAGGGCATGACGGACAATGCCTCCACTCCTCGCGCCCTGCCGTGGTTCGCCCGGGCCGGTGCCCGCTCCTGGCGGTGTGCGCCACCGCCCGCGCACACGTGGGCGTTTCATCGCACCCTGCCCGAGTACGCCCCGACCCCGCTCCCCGAGTTTCCTTCGCTGGCCGAGGAGTTGGGGGTCGGCCGGGTCTTCGTCAAGGACGAGTCGAACCGGCTGGGGCTGCCCGCTTTCAAGGCGCTGGGGGCGTCCTGGGCCGTCCATCGCGCGCTGGAGGCGCGGGCGGCGGACGGTGGGGGGCGCGGCCCGGTGACCCTGGTGACCGCGACGGACGGCAATCACGGCCGGGCGGTGGCCCGTACAGCGCGTGTGCTCGGGCAGTACGCCCACGTGTTCGTGCCGCAGGGGGTGCATCCCGGGGCTGTAGCCGCGATCGTCACCGAGGGAGCGAGGGTGACGGAGGTCGCCGGGGACTATGACGAGGCGGTGCGGCTGGCGGCCGGGGCGGCCGAAGGGCCGGACGCGATCCTGGTCCAGGACACCGCCTGGCCGGGCTATGAGCGGATCCCCGGCTGGATCGTCGAGGGGTATTCCACGCTCTGCGCCGAGATCGACGAGCAGCTGGCGACAGCAGGGGCCGCTGAAGGGCCGGACCTCGTCGTCGTGCCCGTCGGGGTGGGTTCGCTGGCGCAGGCCGTCGTCACTCATTACCGCAGCCGCCCGGACGGGAACGCTCCGGCGCTGCTGTCCGTGGAGCCCGAGGCCGCGGCCTGCGTGCTGGAGAGTCTCCGGCGCGGTGGGCTGGTCAGCGTCTCCACCAGCGACACCACGATGGCCGGGCTGAACTGCGGAACGCCGTCCAGCCTCGCCTGGCCCTACTTGCAGGGCGGGCTCGACGCCGCTGTCGCCGTCACGGACGACGACAGCGCCCGCGCGGCCGCCGACCTGGCCGTCCTCGGTCTCTCCTCGGGTCCCTGCGGGGCCGCGCCGCTCGCCGGAGTCCGGGCCGCGCTCGACGGTACGGGCTCCGAGGAGCGCGGGAGCGCTTTGGGGCTCGGCCCGCACTCGGCCGTCGTCCTGCTGAGCACCGAAGGCGCGGCGGCCAATCCGCACGCCGACACGGCCGGTTGAGCGGTCGGCATCGCGAGACAGCGGCGGGGCGCTCGTCTCCGCGTCGATCGGCTGTCAGGCGTCCTCGGCGAGGGACGCGATGATCGACCGGACGGTCTCCTCGGTGATTCCCGGGTGGAGGAACGCCAGCCGCGCGACGGTCTCGCCCTCCCACACGCTGGGAGTGATGAACGCGAGGCCGGAGGCGAGGAGGCGCTTGGACCACGCGTAGTAGTCCTCGGGCCGCCAGCCGGTGCGGCGGATCAGGACGACTGTCAGTTCGGGCTCGCGGAGGAGTTCGAGGCCCTCGGTCTCCTCGGCGAGCCGGGCGGTGTACCGGGCGATCTCGGCGCCCCGCGCCACGGCGTCGCGGTAGGCGTCCGTGCCGTGGACGGCGAGCGAGAACCACAGGGGCAGGCCGCGCGGGCGCCGGGTCAGGTGGTAGGCGTAGTCGCTGGGGTTCCAGTCCTCGTGGCCGTCGCCGTCCGCCCCGTGGATCGCGTCGAGGTAGGACGCGTCCTGGGTGTGCACGGCCCGGGCGAGGCGCGGCTCCCGGTACAGGAGGGCGCCGCAGTCGAAGGGCGCGAACATCCACTTGTGCGGGTCGACGACGAGCGAGTCGGCGTGCTCGATGCCGCGCAGGCGCGTGCGGAGTTCCGGTACGAACAGGGCGGCTCCGCCGTAGGCGGCGTCTATGTGCAGCCACAGGTCGCGGGCCCGGGTCTGCTCGGCGACGCCGCCGAGGTCGTCGATGATTCCGGCGTTGGTGGTTCCGGCGGTGGCGACGACGGCCACGACGGGAGCCCCGCCGTCGGCCGACGCCGCGTCGAGCGCGGCGGCTAGGGCGGCGCCGGTGAGGCGGTGGTCCGAGGTCGGGACGACGAGCGGTTCGACGCCGATGATCCGCAGGGTGTTGCCGACGGAGGAATGGACCTGGTCGCTGACGGCGATCCGGACGGGGTCCGCCGCGGCCAGCCCCAGCCGGCGCCTGCCGGTGTCGCGGGCCACGACCAGTGCGGAGAGATTGCCCGCCGATCCACCGCTGACGAAGCATCCGCCCGCGCCCTGCGGCATCCCCGCCAGGTCGGCGAAGAGGCTGAGCACCTGGTTCTCCGCGGCGACGGCACCCGACGCCTCCAGCCAGGACACACCGTGCAGCGACGAGGCCGAGAGGACCATGTCGAACAGCGCGGCGGCCTTCGTCGGGGCGCCGGGGATGAAGGCGAGGAAAGCGGGGTGGTCGCAGGAGACCACCGTCGGCTCCAGAGACTCCGTGTAGGTCCGCAGCACGTCGGCCGGGCGGCGGGGCTCCGTGCCGATGGCGTCCTTGAGCGCCAGGGCGAGTTCCTCGTGCTCGCCCAGCCGCCCCAGCGGCGGCGGGTCGAGGCGGAGCCGGTCGAGAAGATGGCCCATGACCTGCTGGGTGAGGTCTTCGTCGTAAGCGTGCACCGAGGGCTCCTGTCGGAACGAGCGACTAATTGGATCCGTATCAGATCCAATTCGGACCTTAGGCGCATGCCCACGCGCTCGTCAACCACGAAAAGCCGGCGGCCCGCCCACCAAAGGGCCCGGCCCAGCCGGTGGGCCCGCTCAGCCCGGGGGGGCTCGCTCAGTCCGCAGACGTGGCGAACTGATCCAGGAGCACCAGGAACTGGCGGTGCGACTCCTTCAAGTGCTCCCGCATCCGGCGCTCGGCCGTGTCCCCGTCACCGGACAGGACGGCCAGTGCGATCGCCTCGTGCTCCTCGCGGAACGCCCGCCCGAAGTCCTGGCCCGTCGGATAGACCGGCGTCCAGTCGGAGCCCAGCCAGAGCGCGTTGCCCGCCACGAACATCTCGGTGCGCGCCCGCGTCACGGCTTCCGCGAGCACCTCGTTGCCGCCGGCCTCGGCGACGCCGAGGTGGAAGCGGGTGTCCACGCGGTGGTACTCGCCGAGGTCGGCGACCTTCGCGTCCAGCATCTCGACGAGCCCGCGCCGGCCCGCCGCCGCACCCCGCTCGGCGGCGAGGCGCGCCGCGAACGGCTCGATGGCCTGGCGGTACTCCATGTAGTCGCGCAGCGAAGCGCGGATGCCCGCGGCGATCGCGGCCCTGTTGTCGCGGCCGCCGGCGGGCGCCGGTGCGACCCGGGTGCCGCCGGAGCGACCCAGGGTCGTGACGACGAGCCCTTCCTCGGCCAGCTCCCGTACGGCCTGCCGGACCGTGTTGCGCCCCACCCCGAAGACCTCGGCGAGCTCGCGCTCGGTCGGCAGTTTGTCGCCCGGGCCGAATCCGCCGAGGGCGATCCGCTGGCGCAGGGCCTCGGCCACGACCGCGTACGACGGTGCCTGCCGGGGGGCGGCGCCGTTCGCCGCCTGCTCGCCGCCCTTGCTCTTGCCCGTGCCCTTGCTGTCGCCCATGCCCTGCCCGCCCCTCACGCGTGGATCACGTCCTGCCCGTCCGACCAGTCTATTGGGATCGCGTCGAACCCTATTGACAGGCCGCAACGGCGGACCTAGCGTCACCCCATCGATTTTGGGTCCACCCCGAACCCAATCGATGTCCCCCAAGGAGCCACGCATGAGCCAGTCCACGGGCACCCCAGCCCCCGCCGCAGGGGCGCCACGCCGCTCCGGGCCATGGAAGATCGCCACCGCCGCGATGATCGGCACGAGCGTCGAGTGGTACGACTTCGGCATCTACGCCACCGCCGCCGCGCTGGTGTTCCCCGAGCTCTTCTTCCCCGAGATGAGCCGGGCCCTCGGCACCGTGATGTCCTTCGCGACCCTGTTCGTCGGGGCGCTCGGCCGGCCGCTCGGCGCCATCCTCTTCGGACACATCGGCGACCGGCACGGCCGCAAGAAGGCGCTCATCTGGTCGATGACCCTGATGGGCGCCGCCACCGTCTGCATCGGCCTGCTGCCCACGTACCACCAGATCGGCGTCCTGGCGCCGCTGCTCCTCGTCCTGATCCGCATGATCCAGTCCCTGGCCGTGGGCGGCGAGTGGGGCGGGGCCGTGCTGTTCGCGGTCGAGCACGCGCCGCCCCGCCGCAAGGCGTTCTTCGGCTCGTTCCCACAGGTCGGCGACGGTGTCGGCTACTTCCTTTCGACCGGCGTCTTCGCCCTGGTCGCACTGTTCGGGCACGACGCGCTGGCCGACTGGGCCTGGCGCGTCCCGTTCCTGCTGTCCGCGGTGCTCGTCGCCGTCGGCCTGATCATCCGCCGCTCGATGGACGAGTCGCCCGAGTTCGAGGCCGCCCGGCGCGCCGAGGAAGCCGCCGGGCCGGCGGCCGGGAACAAGGAGTCCGCCCCGGTGATCGGTGTGCTGCGGCACGCCTGGAAGACGTGGCTGCTGGCCACGGGCGCGTTCCTGATCACCGTCGGCGGCTACTACATCGTCGTCACGTTCATGTCGACCTACGCCGTCACGGAGCTGGGCTTCACCGACGCCCAGGCCGCGGCCGCCGGCACCGCGGCCTCCGTCGTCGTCATCGTGTGCACCCCGCTCAGCGCGCTGTTCGCCGACCGCTACGGCCTGCGCCGCGTCACCCTCATCGGCGTCCTGCTCCACCTGGTCGCGGCCTTCCCGATGTTCTGGCTCGCCGACACCCGTTCGGTCGCGGGTCTGTGGCTCGCCATGTGCCTGCCCATGCTGGCCAGCACGATCGCGTACGCCTCGCTCGGCACGCTCGCCTCGGGGTGGTTCGCGCCGCGCGTCCGCTACACGGGCCTGTCCATGAGCTTCCAGACGGCGGGCCTTCTCGGCACGCTCGCCCCCGCGGCGACGACCTGGCTCTACTCCTCCTTCGGCAACTCCTGGGTGCCCGTCGCGGTCGCCTTCGCCGCCATGGCTGCCGTCAGCGCCGTGTGTCTGATGGCGTGCCGCCCGGCGGCGAACGCGGGCGAGTCCCTCGACGCGCCGGAGGCGGCTGATGCGGGCATGCTTCCCGGTGGCGCGGGCGGTGCCGCGGACGCAGCCTCAGCCGCCGACGCCACGCGGACCGCCTGACCGGCTGCTCGCCCGGGAGCAGTCCCCACTCCCGGCGCACCCGCACAGCCCCTCCCCTCTCCCTCCCTCCCCATCCAGCTCAAGGAGTTCCGTGCACCCCGCACCCGACCTCGTCCTGACCCGGGCCCGCGTCCACACCGTCGACCCCGGCCTCCCGAGCGCCGAAGCCGTGGCGGTGACCGCCGGCCGGATCACCGCCGTGGGCACCCACGCCGAGGTCACGGCGCTCGCCGGACCGGAGACCGAGGTGCGCGATCTCGGCGGGCGCATGCTCCTGCCCGGTTTCGTCGACGCCCACAACCACGTCCGGCTCGGTTCCGACGCCGACAGCGTGCAACTCGCGGGGGCCGGCACTCTGGAGGAGGTGCACGCCCGCATCCGGGCCTGGGCGGACGCGAACCCCGACGCGGAGTGGATCGAGGCGGAGGCGTTCGACTACGGCGCGATTCCCGGCGGGCGCATGCCCACAGCCGCCGACCTGGACCCGGTCACCGGCGACCGTCCCGCGCTCGTGTTCACGTACGACGTCCACAGTGTCTGGCTCAACACGGCCGCCCTCCGGCGCCTGGGCATCACCCGCGACACCGACCGGCTGCCGTGGGGCGTCGTCCAGAAGGATCCGGCGACCGGCGAACCGACGGGGTTCGTCACCGGGTTCGCCGTGCTGGGACTGGCCCGGCGGGGCCAGCGGGCGCTGGCGGAGTTCCTCCCGTGGGCGAGCGAGGAGCGCCGCTACAAGCGCCTGTGCGCCTCGCTCGACATGGCGGCCGAGAACGGTCTGACCACGGTCGTCGAACCGCAGAACTCCCCCGACGACCTGTTCCTGTTCGAACGGGCCCGGAGCGAGGGACGGCTGCGTTCGCGGATCGTCGCCGCCCTGTTCCATCCGCACGGGACGACGGCCGAGGAACTCGACGAGTTCGAGCGGTGCGCCGAGCGGTTCGACGACGACCGCTTCCGGGTCGGCCCCCTCAAGCTGTACATCGACGACGTGGTCGAGCCCCACACGGCCGCGCTGTTCGAGCCGTACGCCAATGAACCCGGCAACCGGGGCCGTACGTTCTACGAGCCCGGCGAGTTCGCCGCGGTGCTCACCGAGCTGGACCGGCGCGGCTTCCAGACGTTCACGCACGCCACGGGCGACCGCGGCATCCGTACGGCCCTCGACGCGCACGCGGCCGCGCGCTCCGCCAACGGGCCGCGCGACGCCCGCCACCAGCTCGTGCACGTCGAGTGTCTCCACCCGCAGGACGTCGGCCGGTTCGCCGAGCTCGACGTCGTGGCCTGCATGCAGCCGAGGCACTGTGCTCCGGACGTCGCCGGCCCGGGCAAGGACTGGGCCGAGGGGGTGGGCGAGCAGCGCTGGTCGCACGCCTGGGCGTTCCGCAGCCTGCGCGAGGCGGGCGCGCGGCTCGCGTTCTCCAGCGACTGGAACGTCGCCGAGATGAACCCGCTCGCCCACCTCTACACCGCTGTCACGCGCCGCGCCCCGGGCGGCGGCGACGCGTGGGTGCCCGGCCAGACGATCGGTCTGGCCGCGGCGATCGAGGCGTACACGATGGGAAGCGCGTACGCCAACTTCGTGGACGGCGACCGGGGTTCGGTGACCGTCGGCAAGTACGCGGACCTGGTGGTGATCGACCGGGACCTGTTCGCGGTCCCGGTGGAGGAGATCAAGGACGCGTCGGTCGACGAGACGATCGTCGAGGGCGTGACGGTCTTCCGCCGCTGAGCCCGGCCCGGGCGGCGTTCCGGATCCGCTGGGTGCGCCCACGTTCGGCGAGCAGTTCGATGGCCCGGGCGTGGGACCCGGCGGCGACCTTGAGCTGAAGCCAGTCGGACGACGCGAGCAGGTCGTCCTCCTGCCAGGGCTGGTCGAGCGCGACGGCACGGAGGAGCGTCCACTCGCGCAGCCGCTGTACGAGGAAGGGGTGACCGCTGACGGCCTCGGCCATCGCCCGTGCCCAGTGCGGGTAGGCGGGGCCGTCGCAGAGGTCGGCGGCTCGAAGGTCGAGGTGCCGCAGCACTGCCGACCGGGCCATCGTCCGGTCCTGATCAGCCAGTACGCGGGCGACCAGAGCGACTTCGTCCGGTTCGCGGACGTGCCGCAGCATGTCGAGGTACGCGGCGAAGCGGACGTGCTCGCTCGGCGTCTCCGCGATGCCGTGGACGTTCATGAGCAGCTCCTCGCGCTCGACCGCAGCGCTGATCCCCGTCCGTGGCGGGCCGGCCCCCACCCTCGTGGGCGGGGGCCGGCCGCTGCGGAGCGTCGGGCGTCAGCTGCAGTGGTTGAAGTTGGCGGTGCGGTAGTAGACCGTCTTCCACTCGCCCTGGTTGTACATCTGCCAGTAGCCTCCGGTGACCCGGCGGAAGCCGACGTTCTTGCCCGTTCGCGCGCCGGACGCGGTCCGGCCCTCGTACCAGAACGTGCCGGTGGAGCCGTTCCAGCTGCTCACGAAGACCCGCGACGCGGCCTTCTTGAAGGTGTTCGGGCCGACCTTGCCGTCCGCGGTCAGTCCGTAGCGGCTCTGCCAACGCTTGGTCGAGTACGTGGTGTTGGCGCCGAACCGGCAGTCGATGTCCGACAGGTCGGTGGGCGTGCCGTTCTGCTCGTAGACGCTGTCCGCCCACAGGATGCCCTGCCACATGGCCGCCAGGTTGCTGTGGCTGTAGGCCGACGACGAGACCGTGCCCTCGTCGTACCAGTCGTCGTACCAGCCACCGCCGCCGGTCACCGCGCCGGCCGACGCGTCGGCCGACGCCGGCGTCGTGGTGAGCGCGGCGCCGCCGGCCAGCGCGAGGACCGCGGCGGCCGCGGCCGCCTTCGTACGTACAGACATGTCTGTTCCCCTCGGTCATGGCCGCGGGCCTGTGTCCCCCGTCGGGACCCCCGTAAGTCCCGCGACCACGGCGAGGGCGGCCCGCCGTCCCCCGGCTGTTCCGCCCGGGCCGCCCTCGTCGTGGTGAAGAAGCTACGGACTGACGGGCGCGGGCACGTCCTCTGGCGGTTGGAGATCGGCCGTGAGAGCCGCGGTACGCCCGCGGTTCCTGCAACTTCCGCGGTACCGCGGAAGGTTGACGCCGCTCGCCCGGTCTCCCGGCTACCCTGCGACGGTGTGGCACCCGCGGATCAACGGACCCCGGCGCCCCCTGGTGGTGGACACCGGCATCGCGCTCGCCTATCTGGCATGCGCCCTGCTCCTGGGCCAGCAGGACAGCCGCGAGGGCTACCCGCGTCTCGGCGCCCTCGGCCTCGCGCTGACCTGCGTGATCAACCTCGCCCTCGTCGCCCGCCGGCGCGCCCCCGTCGCGGTCTCCGCCGTCGTCTACGGCGTCTGGGCCCTGTACGTGGCCCTCGGACACTGGCCCGCGGTCAACAGCCTCGCCTCGCTGCTGGCCCTGTACACCGTCGCCGCGACCCGCCCGCTCCGCACCGCCGTCGCCGCGGCCGTCGCGCTCGGCGCGGTCTGGGTGTACGCGGGCTACGCGGCGCCGGACGGCTCCGTGACGGCCGCCGCCGCGATGGCCGTCGTCTTTCCCGCGATCCTGGTCCGCTTCGGGCAGTCCGCGCGGCAGTCCGAACAACGCGGCGAGCAACTCGCCGATCTGACACGTCAGTTGCGCGCGGAACGCGACGAGAAGGCGCGGCGCGCCGTGGCCGAGGAGCAGGCGCGCATCGCACGCGAGCTGCACGACGTGATCGCGCATCACATGTCGGTGATCTCCGTGCAGTCGGGCCTCGCGCGCTACGTCTTCACGACCGCCCCCGACACCGCGCGAACCGCCCTCGCGACCATCGAGAGCACCTCCCACGAGGCGCTCACGGAGATGCGCCGGATGCTGACGCTGCTGCGCGGCCGGGCGAACGGCGGACCCGAGTCGTACGAACCCGTGCCCGGGCTGGACGGGCTCGGGGAACTGGTGGCGCGGGTGCGCACCGGTGGCGTGCCGGTGGAGCTCGCCGTCGAGGGGCCAAAGCGGGCGCTGCCTCCGGGCGTCGGGCTGTGCGCGTACCGGGTGGTGCAGGAGGCGCTCACCAACGTGCTGAAGCACGCCAGGCCGGCGAGCGCCGTGGTGCGGGTGTCGTACGGGACGCACGCGCTGCGGGTGAGCGTCACGGACGACGGCGCGGCCACCGGACAGGCCCTGAAGCGCACCGGCGGCGCTCCGGAAGCCGGAACGGGCCACGGACTGATCGGCATACGGGAACGCGTGCGGCTCTACGGCGGTAGCGTGGAGATCGGCCCGCGCCCAGAGGGGGGCTTCCAGGTCCGGCTCACCCTGCCGACGTCCGCTCCGTCGGCTCGGGAGGGCGCCGGCGGCTGAGGGGATGACGGCGGTCGATGACGCGGGTGCTTGTGGTGGACGACCAGTTCCTTGTGCGCGCGGGGATCGTGGGGCTGCTGGAGGCCGCCGACGGGTTCGAGGTGGTGGGCGAGGCGGCGGACGGTGCGCAGGCGGTGTCGGAGGCGCTGCGCTGCCGTCCCGAGGTGATCCTGATGGACATCCGGATGCCGGGGATGAACGGCATCGACGCCATGGAACGGATCCTTGCCGCCGACCACGAGCCGCTGCCCCGGGTGCTGATCCTGACCACGTTCGACCTCGACGAGTACGTGTTCCACGCGTTGCGCGCCGGTGCGTCCGGCTTCCTGCTGAAGGACACCGGGCCGGAGCGACTGCTGACGGCGGTGGCCGCGGTGGCCGGCGGCGACACCCTCTTCGCGCCGAGCGTCACCCGCCGACTGGTCGAGACGTTCACCGCGCCTGCGGCGACGCCTCCCCTCCCCGCGGTGTCCGCCCTGGAGCAGCTGACGGCGCGGGAGACGGAGGTGCTGCGGCTGACGGGCCGTGGCATGTCCAACCTGGAGATCGCGGAACGGCTGTTCATCTCCGAGGCCACGGTCAAGACCCACCTCAACCGCGCGATGAACAAACTGGACCTGACCAGCCGGGCCCAGGCGGTGGTCCTGGCGTACGAGGCGGGGCTGGTGGCACCAGGGGGCGAGTGACGGGCACTCGTAGCGGGGAACGATCCCCGCTACGAGTGCTATCGTCGGACACCCAAGCGGGGAGCACTCCCCGTTTCAGTCTGCGGGCCGGCCGCCCGTCGCTCGCGAGGAGGAGAGGCAGCGTGTCCGACACCGCACTCGTGCTCGGAGGGGGCGGGCCCGTGGGTGGTGCCTGGCTGGCGGGGGCGCTCGCCGGGCTCACCGAGGCCGGGATCGATCTCCGGAGCGCCGACGTGGTCATCGGCACCTCCGCCGGTGCCGTGTTCGGGTCACGGCTCCTGGCCGGCGTCCCGGCGGCGGATCTCTACGAGCGCCAGCTCTCCGGTGCTGACGCGGTCGATCTGCCGGTCACGCTCCGGCAGACGGCGCGGTTCCTGTGGGCGGCGCTCGGCTCCCGCGACCCGCAGCGGTCCGTCGAACGCCTGGCCAGGACCGCGCTCAGCGCCCCGACCGGCCCGGAGTCGCACGTCTTCGACACCGTCGGCACCCTTCTCGGCGACGTCCGCGCCTGGCCCGGGCAGGAGTTCAAGGTGACCGCGGTCGACGCGCGGTCCGGGCAGGTCGAGGTCTTCGACTCACGGTCGGGAGTGCCCCTCCTCGACGCGGTCGCGGCGAGCTGCGCCGTGCCCGTCGTCTGGCCGCCGGTCACCGTGGCGGGCCGGCGCTGGATGGACGGCGGCAGCCGTTCGACCGCCAACCTCCAGCTCGCCCGCGGCTACCGCCACGTCCTGGCGGTCGTCCCGATCCCCCGGGCGGTCGGGCCGCATCCGAGCGCCGCCGAGCAGGCCGCGGAACTGTCCCAGGACGGGACACGCGTCACCCTGCTGACCCCGGACCGCGCCGCGCGCCGCGTCATGGGCCGCGACATGACGGACGACACCCGCAGGCCCGCCGCCGCCCGGGCCGGTCACACCCAGGCCCGCGCCATGGCGTCTTCCGTGGCCGACGTCTGGCGGGGCTGACGTTGGGTCCTCGCCCGGCAGTGACGCATCGTCGACGCGACGGACATCGCCGCGCCGGTCGGGCCGTCAGCTCGTCAGAACGGGGGCTCCAGGCTCCGGACCGCGCTCGATCGTCGCGGCGGACGGGTCCGGTCCTGGTGCAGGACGGTCACGGCCTCGTCCACGCGGCCGAGTTCGATCAGGTACGCCGCGAGGTCGTGGCTGTTCGCGGACGCGTGCGGGCGCAGGAGCGCGACCGCCTCCTCGGTGCGGCCGGCGGCGGCCAGGAGTGCGGCCAGGTGCGACGCCGCGTACGAGGTGTCGCCCTCGGGGTGGGCGCGGGCCTGTGCGAGTGCCTCGTCGATGCGGTCGCAGGCCGCCATCAGCGGGAGCCGCAGCCGGAAGAGCTCCCACTCCTCCTCTCCGGTTCGCCGCTCGATCGCGTCGAGGTGGGCGAGGCCGTCCTCGGGGCGGCCGTGGTCGGCGTACAGGGTGCACAGGACGTCCAGGATCCAGTCGTCCGCGCCCGACGCCTCGGCCAGGTCCCGCATCACCTCGATCGCCTCGTCCGCGCGGTGGTGCCGGGCCAGCAGGTGCGCGAGCTCCACGGTGAGGGTGGCGTGGCGGGCCGATGTGTCGCGGGCCTGCCGGTAGACGGCGACGGCGGCCGCGACATCGCCGCGTTCCTCCAGCAGTTCCGCGAGGCGCTGCGCGGCATGTCCCAGCTCGTCGGCCGCCGCGTACGCGTGCAGTTGCTCGGTCCGGTCGTGGCGGGCCAGGAGGTCGGCCAGTTGGTCCCGGCCGTTGAGCGACGTGGTGTTCCGGGTGCGCAGCAGCGCGATCGCCTCGTCGACGCGGCCTTGCCGCTCACGGATCGTGGCGAGCAGGCCGATCGCCGTGTCGGGATCGAGGCCGCGGCAGCACCACGGGCCGTCGCAGCGGTGCTCCTCCGGGACACGGGCGGCGAGCAGCTCGGCGGCCTCCTCGTCGCGCCCGGCTCCTTCGGCGACGTCTACCAGGGCCACGGCGAAGCTCCAGTGCTCGTCGATGTGCGGCCGCAGCAGTTCGAAGGCCTCGTCGCCGCGACCGTGCCGGTGGAGCAGGCGGGCGTAGAACGCGAGCGCCAGAGGCTCCCTGCCCTCCTCCATCGCCGTTCGGGCCGACGCGATCGCCTCGCCGGCCCGCCCCCAGCTCTCCAGCAGTCCGGCCGTACTCGTGATCGCCGGCCACCAGCCCGTGGCGGCATAGGGAGCCACCACCTCCAGGGCCTCCGTCCGGCGGCCCTGCTCCCCCAGCAGGCGGGCCCACTCCCGTGCGCAGAACCACTCGCCGCGGCCGGCCCACCGCGCAACGGCCTCGGCATGCCCGCGTTCGAGCAGCCGGGAGACCAGACCCGGTGGGATGCAGCCCGACTCTGTCCGGGTCCGGTGGTCAAGATCAGCGACGTCCACGGCGACGCACCTTAGCCAGGTGCGGGTGGGTGTTCAGCGGCGGGCCGCCACGGCTTCCTCGGCGGCGGACAGGACGCGTTGGAGGACGGGGACGGGGATCGCCGGATTGGTGACCGCCGTACGGGCCGTGTCGCGGTCGTGGAGGAGTCCGGCGAGGACGCGGGCCGGGAGCCGTGGGTTGCGCATCGCGGTCTCGCGGACGTGGACCGCCGGGTCGTTCAGCAGCCGTACCGCGTCGGACGGTGCGAGCCGGGGGTCCTCGGCCGCGCGGCGACGCACCTCGGTCTCCGGGTCGCGGGCGAGCCGTGCCACGTCGGCGGGCGTGGACTCGGGGTCGTCCAGGGCCAGGCGGCGCATGCGTCCCTCGGGGGCGTCGGCGAGGCGCAGCAGGTTCGTGCGCGGGAAGTTGGGGTGGCTGCGGGGGCGGCCGGGGTGACTGAAGCTGCCGTCCCACCAGCGCCACACCTCGAGGAGCATGTCCTCCGGCGCGTCGTCGCACGATTCGGCGAGGAACAGGCGGACCGTGCGGTCCTCGTCCCGGGCCAGACGCTCCACGACATCCGGCGGCAGGTGCCGGGCGCGGGCCACGCTCCGGCGGACGAGCGGATGGGACGACGCGGCGAGGCGGCGCATCGCGTCGGCGTCGTCGTGCAGGTCCTCGACCCAGTCCAGGGTGTACGACATGGACGTCGGGTCGAAGTCGTGGCGCACGGCGGCGCGTCGGTCCTCGTCGAGGTCGGCACGCCGCGCCACGGCGGCGCGGACGTCGCCGTGCGGGTCCTGCGCCAGGGCGGCGACTCCGGCCGCGCCGAGCCGCGGGTTGGCGGCCAGCGCCCGGCGCACCTCCGGGTCCGCGTCCCTGACCAGCTCCGCCTCCAGCCCGGCCGAGAAGCGACAGTGTTCGAGCGCCTCATGACGGGGTTCGGGGAGTGCGGCGAAGACCTCGTGGGGCATGGGCGCGTCGTGGGTGTGGTGGGCGAGCAGCGCGGCCGTTCGTACCGTGTCGTCGGCGTCGGTCAGCAGGCGCGTCCGCAGCGGAGCGGCGAGGTCGGTCCACCGGGCGCAGGCAGCCGCCCGGACGCGGGGGTCGTCGTCGGTGGCGAGGCCCGGCAGGTGGTGGGCGGGCAGTCCGGGCAGGGTGGCGGCCTGGGCGCGGGAAGGCCCGGCGAGGAGCGCGTCGTACAGGTCCTCGGGGATCTCGATGCCGCGGGCAGCGGCGTGCCGGGCCCACAGCACCTGCCGGTTCGGCGAGGGTTCGGCGCGGATCAGGCGCAGCCATTGGGCGGGCGTGAGTCTGGGCCGGAAGGTGTCCGCGGGGCGCGCCCGCACCTCCGGATCGGGGTGCGCCAGGGCGGCGTCGAGCACGGCGGGCCGGTCGCAGCCGTGCAGGAAGCCCACCTCCACGTCCAGCAGGCGGATCAGCAGTGCGTCCGGTGCGGAGGGGTTGGACCCGATGCCGTCCGCCCAGTGGAGTGGCCACGCCGGCCGGCCGGGCACGGCCTGCCAGGTCTCGGCGCGCTGGGCCTCCGTCTCACGCCCGGCGGCCTCGGCGGCCTCCTCCAGCCGCTCCGGCAACCGGTCGAGAGCCGTGGCCCGGGGACCGTCCTCTCCGGGCACCTGCGCGAGCAGCACCTGTCCGTCGAGGGAGAGCGCCACGAATCCGGGATCGCCGGTGAGCTGCGGCACGGCGGTGCCGTCGTCGGGACGGACCCGGGTCCACCAGGCGTCGTTGCCGCCGATGCGGTGTCCGAGGACGGCTACCAGGAACTCGCCCTCGACGCCCAGGAGCCGGCGCCACCAGGCGTCATCGATCGCGCGCCGTGCGCCGTCGGGTGCCGCGATCCCCCGCGCGATCCGCCACCCGGCCTCGGGCGGGAACAGACCGCCGGGGCTCACCTCCCCGACGACCGTCAGTCCGGCGCGGGCGAGCAGTCCATGAAGCTTCTCCGGGCGTGGCACGCGGCGATGATCCCCCGCGGGCCCACCGTGGGACAAGGCGGTTCCCGGCAGGGCCGGCCTGCTCCGACGCCCGGGCCGGAGCGGCTCGGCGAAGAGCGAGGTCCTAGAGTGACGCCGTACGCGCAGCCGCCCCACCGGAGGGATCAGTGAGCAAGGTGAGGATCGTCGTGGACGACCTGTCCGGACCGCGGATCGCCCAGTTCCTCGCCGACCACGTCGAGCAGATGCGGTCCCTCACACCCCCGGAGAGCAAGCACGCACTCGACCTCGACGGGCTGCGCCGCCCCGAGGTCACCTTCTGGTCGGCGCACGAGGACGACGCCGTGGTGGGATGCGGCGCGATCACCAGGCTGGACGCCGGTCACGCCGAACTGAAGTCGATGCGGACCGCACCGGGGCGTACCCGCGGCGGGATCGCCTCCCGGTTGCTGGGGCACATCCTCACCGAGGCCAAGGGGCTCGGCTTCACCCGGCTGAGTCTGGAGACCGGCTCGGCCGAGTTCTTCCTGCCCGCCAGGAGGCTGTACGAGAAGTTCGGGTTCGAGTACTGCGCACCCTTCGCCGACTACCGGCCCGACCCCAGCAGTGTGTTCATGACGAGGCCGCTCTGACGGTCCTGCCCCACCCCCGCCTCGCATTCCGAGCGCCCACCACGCACCCCTAGGATCTTCCTATGAAGATCGAATCCGAGATCGCGCAGCTCGTCGGGGATCTGGAGAGTGCCGACTCCGCACAAGTGGCGGCAGCCGTCGAGGAGTTGGCGGCGCACGGCGAACGCGCGCTGCCGGGCCTGATGCACGGGGCGACCGGCCCGTCGGCGACACGTCACGTGACGGCGTATCAGACCGTGCTGGAGCGCATCGGGCCGCGGGCCTTCGACGAGGTCCTCGCGGCCACGCGCCGTAGGGAGTTGCACGGCTTCGTGGTCAGCCGGCTGCTCCCCTGCTTCGACGCGCGCTGTGCGGAGCAGTACGCGGCCCTGGCGGTCGATGCCGACCGCAATCTCGCGTCCTACGGATTCCAGGGCCTGATCCGCCTGAAGGTGGACTCCGAGGCCGGGCTGCGGGCCCTGCTGGAGGTCGTCGCCCGGGGCGGTGATCTCGCGGGTGACGTCTCCACGTACGCGCGAGCTCTGTACGCGTCGCACGCGCCGCGCTTGCGCGCCCTGCGCCGGGATCCCGCCGCCTCCCTGCGAGTTCGGCGGGGAGCGCTCGGCGTGCTGCTCGAGGGCGGAGGTCTCGACGCCCTCGACGAGCGCGACCGCACGCTGCTGGAGCGGCTGGTGAACGCGAAGCTCCCGGGCGGGGTCGGCGGGCTGCCGTCGCCGCAGCTCAGCGGCTGGTGGCTGGCCGTGCCGGGGGCGACGTACGAGGGCGTCTTCGACGCGCTGGGCCTGCACGACCGCCGCCCGGTGACGGTCGCGGCGGGCGTGGCGGCCGCGTACGGCGACGAGCTCCTGATCCCCACCCCGGACGATCCCCGCCGCGGCGTCGGCCGGGCCTTCGTGACGCCCGAACTGGACGGCTGGCGGCTGGTGTTCGGCCTGTTCGAGCTGCTCGTCGGCGACGACCACTGGAACGACATGATCGAGACGGTGGAACGCGTCAGCGAGGCGTGCGGACACGCCCAGCTCTTCTACGTCGACGGGGCCGAGGGCTCGGATCTCTGGTTCGTGGCGGAGGACGGCCTGGTGATCCGGCGGTACGCGGCCTACAGCGACCCGGAGTGGGAGGGCGACCCGCTGCCGTGGGAGGACCTCGCCATGAACGAGCCCGGATTCGACCCCGAGTCCGAGGAGGCGGATCCCGAGGCCGGAACGGCGGGCGCACGCACCGCCTGCGCCTACCTGTCGGTCGACCCGGAGCTGGTCGGCGCGGGCACGGTCGTGCGCGGACACGGCTGGCTCGCGGTCACGGCGCCGGACGTGGGGCACGGGCCGTTCCCGGGACTGCTGCCCGTCTGACGCGGCCCGCCGATCCCGGCTCGGTTCGAGGTGCCCTCGTCCTGTCGTGATTCCCTCGATGGTTCGGTGAGTGCCGAACCGTCCGGTCGGTAGCGTGGCGCGTCCGGTGTGGGAGATGCCCGCGCCGGCAGGTGCCGGAGGGGACCCGATGTCGGAGACAGATCTGAAGCAGCAGCTCGCCGAGCGATACCGCGAGGTCAACGGGGTCCATCCGATGACCGATGCCGATGACGCATATGTCAGCGCGCAGTTCGTCGCCTTGGAGGAGCTGTGCGCGGTCCATGGCCGCGATGCCGATGCGGTCCGCCGGCTGATGCTGGGGCATCGTCTGCCGCTCCCGGGATATCTGCGCTCCGACGGTGCCGAGATGGTGCCGTCCGACCTGTTCGCTCTCGCCGACGGAGCCGGCGGCGTGGAGCTGCTCGAAGCATGGTTCACCGCGCACTGGTCCGACCCGGTCACCGGGAAGGCGGAGTGGAATGCGTATCTCAGCGGACAGTACGTGTGCCTGCACTCGGTCACCCCGGCCGCCATTCAGCGCAAGGACGACCTGACGACCGCGATCAGCGCCGCGGCGAACGAGCCGGATGCCGGTTCAGCGCCGTGGCTCGAGCGGCTGCACGCTCTCGTCGACGAACTCGACACGCTGGAACCGGCGTTCACGGCCTACGACCGTCTTCGGTTCGGCGGGCCCACGTCCCGGGACACATGCATCGACGCCGTGCGCGCCCGCTTCCCGCGCCTGTGACCGGGATCCATGGGCCGGTGTTCCGCGGATCGACCACCATCGTGATATGCGCCATCAGGGCCGACGAGCAATGCACCCGAGCGCTCAACGGGTGATCAGCCCCCTGTCACGGCTGGAGGTCGGTCACTCCTGCGCCGGTCGCCACGTCGAGGGGCACCGACACCTGGTCGTGCACGATCAGCCACGCCCCGCCGGTCTTGCGCAGGCAGTGGGTGGCCCGGACCCACATGCCGCCGATCACCGTCCCGTCCTTGAGCGTGCCCCCGAGCCGGCCGAAGCCGTGGGCGAAGGCCACGTCGTCGCCCACGGTCACCACCAGGTCGCGGACCTCGTAGGTGACGGTCTCGAAGGCGGTGAAAACGGGGGTCCAGTTGGCGAGTTTGGCGTCGACGCCCACGTGTTGCAGGGGCGGCTGGACGTCGAAGGACACGATGTCCGGTGCGTAGAGTCGCCTCAGGGCTTCGAGGTCCTTCTTCTCCAGCCCTTCGACGAGCTTGTCGATGTGACGACGGATCTCGGCTTCGTCCGTGGCGCGTTGCGTCTCCATGAGTCCCATCTTCCCTTCCTCTGCATCCAGTTGAGACGTGCCGTTCCGTAGCGTCAGCGCAGGATCTCGACGCGCACGCGCTCGTCGGCCGTCCCGATGTCCCAGTAGCGGGCGGTTCCCCGGGCACTGCCGAAGTCGTCGGTGCCGCCGGTGACGGCCATGTCGAGGGAGCCCGGTCCGCTCGTCCACAGCGACTGCATGGTGAGCGAGCCGCGGTCGAGTTCGATCGTGATCAGGCACTGGGTCGTGGGGGTGTCGCCCTCGACCTGGACGACCTGGCAGGTGCCGCCGCCGTGCCCGACGGTACGGCCGTCCTGCACCGCCGCGCCGGAGTACACGTAGGTGTCGCCCAGGCTCGGCCCTTCGGGTGCCTTGTCGTCGGCGGCGTACTGGTCGTTGCGGACCTGGAGTTCGATCACCTCGGTGCCCCCGTCGTGCGGGGTGTCCGCCGCGGCGCGGGCGGCGGTGCCGGCACCGATCACCAGGGCGGCGGCCACGGCGGCCGCGATCCTCCTGCGCCGCGCTCGTGCGCCGCAGGACCTGTCCTCAAGCGCTCTCCACGAGTTCATGGACATGGCGTGCTCCTTCGCTGCGATGCGATGCGTTGCTGTCCGGCAGGGGCGAACACCACGACGGTATGCCTGTGGAGCTATCACGTCTAAGATCAATATTGCTATGGAGTGATGCCCTGGAAGGCATGCCCGGCGCGCGGAAACGGTGATGACGATGGATCTGAACTCATTGCGCCAGTTCCTGGCGGTCGCACGACTGGAGCACCTCAGCCGCGCGGCCGAGGAACTGCACATCGCCCAGCCCTCGCTGAGCCGCACCATCGCCCGACTGGAGAAGGAACTCGGCACTCCCCTGTTCGACCGGGCGGGCCGACTGCGGCTCAACGATGCCGGCCGGCTCTTCCGTGACTACGCCGAACGGTCGCTGGGCGAACTGGAGGCGGGCCGGCGCGCGGTGGCCGAACTCGCCGACGAGGGATTCGGCAGCGTGCGGCTGGCGTCCGAGACCTTCCTGACCTTCACCGGCCCGCTCGCGGCGTACAAGCGGGCCCACCCGGACGTCGAGGTCGAGCTCCACCAGGCACCGGCCGCCGACATGGCCCGTCGGCTGCTGACCCAGGAGGTCGATCTGTGCGCGGCCTCGCAGCCGATCCCCGCGGACGGCCTGGAATCGGTCCAACTGCTCGACGAACCGGTGTGGTTGGTGACGCCGCCCGGGCACCCGCTCGCCGACCGCACCTCGGTGTCCGTGCCGGAACTCGCCGGCCAGTCCTTCATCGCCGCCCACCCGGGGCACTGGCAACGCCGCCTGCTCGACCGGCTGTTCGCGGCGCACGACCTCGTACCGCGGATCGTGTGCGAAGGGGACGAGCTGAGTGCGATCGCGGCCCTGATCCAGGCTGGGCTCGGCGTCGGCCTCGTACCCGACCTCGCCCGGCATCTCGCCCCGCCCGGCGCCGCCTCCTGGATCGCCGTCGACAGCCCCGAGTGCCGCCGCCGGCTCACCCTGTACTGGGGCGCGGGCACCCGGCTGACCGCCGCGGCCCGTCTGATGCGTACGACGCTCAGCTCCTGGGACTGGACCGCGCGCCCGCCGCGCTGAGGAGGGGCGCCAGCAGGTCAGGCCCGCGGTGCCGCGTTCACCACGACCTTCGTCGGACCGGCTCAGAGCCCCGCGTGCCGTCCCGCGAAGGCGAGGGACGCGCGGAAGAGGTCCTCGACCGCCGGACCGTCCAGGCCGTACCAGCCGTGGTCGGCGTGCGGCACCACCCGCAGCTCCACGGGCGAACCGGCCTCCCGCAGCGCACGGGCCAGGTCCCGGCTGTGGTCGGCGGGCACCATCGAGTCGCCCTCGCCGTGCAGCAGGAGGAAGGGCGGGGCACCGGCCCGGGCCCGGTGCACGGGGCTCGCCGCCCGCGCGAGGTCGGGTACGCGTGCGGGAGCGGCGCCGAGGAGCAGGGCCTCCATGGTGTCGGGCGCCGCGGGGTCGAACGGCGGGCGCGCGGCGCTGACGTCGGCCGGTCCGTACCAGATGACGGCCGCTGCGGGGCGCGGCTGGTCGTGGGTGAGCGCGAGCAGGGACGCGAGGTGCCCGCCGGTGGACTCGCCCCAGACCACCGTGCGTCCGGGATCGATCCCGAGTTCCTTGCCGCGCAGGGTCAGCCAGCGCAGGGCGGCGCCCAGGTCGTCGAGCGGTGCGGGGAACGTCGCCTCGCCACTGAGCCGGTAGTCCACGCACGCCACGGCGAAACCGGCCCGTGCGATGCGTTCGAAGGGGCCCGGGTCCCAGGAGCGCGTGTGGAGCCCCATGTCGTCGCGCCGACCGCGTCGCCAGGCCCCACCGTGGACGAACAGGACGACGGGGACCGACTGTTCGCCGGTGGACGGCCGGGGCAGCCACAGATCGAGCTCCAGCGGGCGCCCACCGTCCACGAGTGCGTAGGGAACACCCCGGACCGTCCGCACCCCGTCCGCCCGCTGCGCGAACGGTGGCAGCGCGGCGGTGTCGGGGTGCGGGGCGGGGAGCTGGGCGAGCAGTTCGGGCGGGATCATGCGGTCCTCCACCGGTGTTCTGGGGCCGGCCCGGGCGCGACGGGCGGACGGGTTCAGCTCGCGGCGGCCAGCATGGCCGCCGCGACCGCGCGGGCCTCTGTCGCGGGGACCGTGGTGCGTTCGCGCAGCGCTGTGACGATCGCGCCGTCCATGAGGAGGACGAAGCGCCGTGCGAGGGTCTCGGGCTCCGCGCATCCGTTCTGCGCGAGCAGGTCGGCGACGTAGGAGGTGACGCGTTCTTTGTGTGCGGCGGCGGCGCGGTAGGCCGCGCTGTCGGTGTCTGCGGTCTCCGCCATGGTGTTGATGAAGGCGCAGCCGCGGAAGTCGGGGTTGGCGAAGCGTTCGGTGAGGGCTTCGAAGATGTCCAGGGGGTGGCCGCCGAGGGCGCCCACGCGTTCGGCGAGCCAGGTGCGCCAGGCCTGGTCACGGCGCTGGAGGACGGCCACGACGAGCTCGTCCTTGCCGGCGAAGTGGCGGTAGAGGGAGGCGCGGCCGACGCCGGACTCGGCCACGATGCGCTCGATGCCGACGGCGCGGATGCCTTCGGCGTAGAAGAGTTCCTCGGCGGTGTCGAGGAGGCGTTCGCGTGCGTGGGTGGCCATGGGGGCCAGGGTAGCCGGATCTTGACGGAGATGGAACCGATCAGTACCGTCTCGGCGCAAGAGGTTGGAACCGATCGGTACCATCTGGAGGACTCGTGCCGCGCATGCCACAGCTCACCGACGACCCGTCAGGGCTTCTCGACCAGACCCGCCGACAGCTCGGCCGGGTGCCCAACCTGTACGCGACTCTCGCCAACTCCCCGGCCGCGCTGGCCGGTTACCTGGCGCTGCGCGATCACCTCAGTCGCGGAGCACTGTCCGCCCGGCTCCGCGAGCAGCTCGCCCTCCTGGTCGCCCAGGAGAATCACTGCACGTACTGCGTGAGCGCCCACACGCTGCGGGGCCGCAAGCTGGGGCTGAGCGACGAGGAGCTGCTCCGTACACGCGAGGGCGCCGACGACGGGGACGCGCACGCCGATGCCGTACTGCGGATCGCCCGTGAGGTGGTGCGCACGGGCGGCCGGGTCGAGGACGCCGTGCTGGAAGGCGCCCGGGAGCACGGGGTGAGCGATGCCGAGCTCGGCGAGATCGTCGCCCATGTCGCGCTGAACACCCTGTCCAACCACTTCAATCACCTGGCCCGGCCCGAGCTCGACTTCCCGGAGGTGTCGGCATGAGCCGTCAGTGGCGCAAGGGCACGATCGATCTGCTCACCGGCTACGCGGTCTTCAGCGCCGACGGGCGGCGGGTCAGCCGTGTCACGGGGGTCGACTTCGCGATCGAGGGCGGTTTCGTCAACATCCGTGTGCCGGGCGTCCCGCGCGTCCAACTGGTCTCGGCACCGGCCGTCCGGCTGATCACCGTCGAGGAGGAGGACGAGATCGAGGCCTAGCGGGCCCGGGGGCCGTCGATGAGGACGGTCAGGACCTGGTCCGCCTCCTGCGGGGCGTGTTCGTGGGTCCAGGCCGCCGCCGCGATCGTGGCGTACAGCCCGGTGGCCGTGATGTCGCCTCGTACCTCTCCGGCCTCCTGGGCCCGCTCCAGGAGCCGGCGGCCGACACCTGCGGCGCGGGCCGTGCCGCGACAGTGCCGGCGGGCGGGTCTAGCCTGGTGACATGGCGACCGTGCCGGTCGACGGGCTGCCCCTCGCGTACGACCGTGCGGGGGCCGGGCCGCTCCTGGTCCTGCTGCACGGCGCGGGCGACGACGCCCGCGCGTGGACGCCTCAACTCGACGCGCTGACCGACGCGTTCACGGTCGTGGCGTGGGACGAACCAGGCGCGGGACGCTCCGGCGACCTGCCCGCCGCCTTCACTCTCGCGGACTGCGCGCACTGCCTGGCCGCGCTCGTGAGGTCATTGCGCCTCGGTCCCGCCCACGTCGCGGGGCTCTCCTGGGGCGGCACCGTCGCCCTGGAGTTCTACCGCCACCATCCGGACCTCGTCCGCACCCTGGTCCTCGCCGACACCTACGCGGGCTGGAAGGGCTCCCTGCCCGCCGAAGAGGTAGCGGCCCGCGTGGCAGGCGTGCGCCGCATGCTCGACGCGCCACCGACCGGGTCCCCCGCGATCGCCGTACCGGGACTGTTCGCGGGTGCGCCGCCCGCCCCGTACGTTCCGCTGCTCGACGCGATGGCCGCGGCCGCACGGCCGGACACCCTGCGGGCGCAACTGGCCCTCATGGCCGAGGCCGACCAGCGGGACCTCCTGCCCACCGTCTCGGTGCCGACCCTCCTGCTGTGGGGCGAACAGGACGTACGCTCCCCGCTCACCGTCGCCCGGCAGTTCCAGGCCGCGATCCCGCAAGCCGAACTCGTCGTCGTCCCCGGCGCGGGACACCTCAGCAACCTCGAACGGCCCGAGGACTTCAACCGAGCCGTACGGGATTTCTGCCGTCGGCACTCATGAGACGCCTCCTGCCGGGGCCATGCCGCACCGCTGCTCACCGCGACCCGGCGGCGACCACTTTCGTGGAGATGGGCTCCAGCACTGCGATCAACTCGGCGAGTTCGGCGGGCGCGAGCGCCTCGTACGGTGCGGCGGCGAGGTCGTCGGTGAGGGCTTCGACGCGCTGCTTGGTGGCGCGGCCGGCGTCGGTGAAATGCCCGTCCGCGTCGACGATCCCGCGCTCGCGCAGCCCGTCCATGACCGCGGCCAGCCGCTCCTTCGGGAGGTGGTGGATGCGGCCGAAGGACTCCGGCGGATGGATGCCCTGCTCGAGCGCGGACAGCACGTGCGCCTCCGTACCGCCGATGCGCTCGCTCAACAGAGCTGCGATGTGCCCGTCGCCGCGGTGTTCGCGCAGCACGGTCGCACAGTGCCACAGCCGGGCGACCGGGTCCTCGGGCACGGGGACGGTGCGCATGGCGGCGTACATGACGCGGCCTTCCGTGGGCGCGCTCCTGGCGGCTTCGGCGGTCAGGTCGGCGGCGCGCACCAGGCCCGGGGAGCCGGCGAGTTCGGCGCCGAGGATGCGTCGCAGCGAGGCCGCGCTGCCCCGTTCGCGCGCGGCGAGTGACTCCTCGGGCGGGATCGTCTCCCAGGCGCGGGGGATGTGCCGTGCGACCTCCCCGTCGGCGAAGTTGTAGAACGCCGCGTGCACGACCTGCGCCGGGACCCGTCCCAGGGGCGCGGCGCGACTGGCGAAGTAGCCGTCCCAGTAGGTGCGGTGGCCGAGCGCGGCGAGCTCCTGGTTGCACTCCTCGGCGAAGAACGTGACCAGGCAGAGGGGTTCCAGGAGCTGGTACATGCGGCGGGCGATCGGGGTCATGCCCTCCATCATGCCCGCGTCCGGGCCGCCCGGCGGGGAACGGCACCCGGCCCGGGCGGACGACGGCCGGCGACGTGTCGATCCCACCGCACGAGGCGCGTCGACGGCGCGTGTGAGGGCGCGGGCCCTCCCCCGCGTGCGGGAAGTGTGGCCCACCCGTGGCGACTTCGTGACCCCGGACGAGCCGACCCGCTGCCATACTCCTCGCCGCACCACCAACTGCACGGGCTCTCCCGGCAGTTGCCACAACGCGGACGGGGGCTGACCTTCCTCGTCCCTCCATATCGGCCAGGAAGGCTGCGCTTCTCATGGAAGGCACCATCGACGGGTTCACTTACGGGGCAGTGACACCCGCCGTCGGGTACGCCATGGCGTACTTCGGCAGCGCCCTGGGGCTGCGCTGCACGACCCGTTCCCTCAGGTTCGACCGCTCACGGCGCCGCCCTGCCTGGCTGGCGCTCGGCGCCGGGGCCATCGGCTCGGGCATCTGGACGATGCACTTCATCGCGATGATGGGCTTCAGCGTCGTCGGCGCGCCCGTCGAGTTCGAGTGGACGATGACCTACGCCAGTCTGGCCGTGGCCATCGCCGTGGTCAGCGTGGGCGTGTTCATCGTCGGTTTCCAGGGCCCGACCGTGCCGGCGCTCCTGGCCGGCGGCGTCATCACCGGCCTGGGAGTCGGCGGCATGCACTACATGGGCATGGCCGCCATGACCGTACGCGGGGCCTCGCTCGACTACGAGACCTCCACCGTCGCGCTGTCGCTGGTCATCGCCGTCGTGGCCGCGACCGCGGCGCTGTGGGCGGCGGTTCAGGACAAGGGCCTCGCCTGGAGCCTGGGCGCGAGCCTGATCATGGGCGTCGCGGTGACCGGCATGCACTACACCGGCATGGCCGCCCTGAAGGTCCACCTGCACTCGGGCGGCACCTCCGCGTTCATCACCAGCTCGTCCTTCGACATGCTCGTCCCGATGCTCATCGGCCCCCTGGCCTTCCTCGTCATCGCGGGCGCCATCGTGATGTTCGACCCGCTGATGGTGATGGGCCCCACGGACCGGGCGGCTTCGCCCTCGGAACGCCTCAGTGTGGACGTGCCGTCCCTGGCGCGGCGCGAGCGTTCCACTCGGCCCGCCGGCATGCCGGGGCAGGCCCGCCACAACGGGAACGCGTACGCCGACGACCGGTTCTCCGCGTTCCGGCCCTCCGCGCCCGGGCGGGACGAACGCCCACGCCCCGGCAGCCACCGCCGGACCTGACGCCCGCAGGCGCTCAGGTCGTCCCGCGCGCCACTCCTACGCGCCCTGCTCCGTCGCCTCACGGAGCCTCGCCCGGATGAGCTTCATCGCTTCTCCCGCCGGCAGGTCCGTCAGCCCCTCCGTGAGCGGGAGGTGCGTGGGGCAGAACCACTCGCAGTTCTCCGGGTGACCGGCCCAGTCGTCCGGATACGTCGTCGTGGCCTTGAAGTACACAAGGGTGAAGTCCTCGTACGCGAAGTCCGAAAGCTGATACGGGACACGACATATAGGACAGAAGGGCGGCATCATCGGGGGTGCTCTCACTCTCTGACGGGTCGACAGCTGATCACTGGTCACCGTAGCCAACCCACGTACACAGACGCGGACAGAGACACCCGATCGACTTCCCCTGGAGGACGACGACATGGCACTGGACCTCTTCGCAGGGATCCCTGTCACCGATTACGCCGTGGCCCTGCCCTGGTACGAGCGGCTCTTCGGCGCCCCGCCGTCGATGCAGCCGAACGACATCGAGGCGGTGTGGGAAGTGGCGGAGCACCGGCACGTCTACATCGTGGAGGACACGCAACGGGCGGGGAACGCCCTGGTGCTGTCGTTCGTCGACGACCTCGGCGAACGAGTGGCCGGGGCCGCTCAGCGGGGCATCGAGCCGGCGAGCCGCGAGACCTACGCCGGTGGCGTGACCAAGGTCGTCTACCGGGACGCGGACGGCAACGAGATCAGTTTCGGCGGCGAATCGAAGTGACGGAACCCGTGCGAGCCGAACAGGGTGGAGTCGTCACAGGTCCAGGCCCGCGCGGCCGATGTCGAGAAGGTCCGGGTCCTGGGCCACGAGCGCCTGCTCGAATTCCTGCCAGCCCCTGGCCCGGACGAAGTCGGCCTCGGCGGACGTGAGGGGAACGAGCCAGACGATCGCGACCTCGCTGCCGTTCTCGATCGTCACGGAGGCGAACGCGTCGTCGAAGCAGACCGGCAGCGCGGCATAGAGAGCCGTCTTGCTTCCCCCCGGGAGCGGAACCGGCAGCGGGATCACGTCCCCGCGCAGGACCGCGTGCCCCGACTCCACCATGCGCTCGGCCACGAACTCCACGACAGCGGGCAGCGGGCCGTAGTCCTCGCTGTCCTGCACGTAGTCGCAGGCAAGGAGTTCCAGGTGGTAGTGGCGATCGGAGTCCGGTGACCGCAACGGCGTCCGCGACAGCCCGATCGTGGTGAACGCCTGCACCCGCTCGAGCCGGCCGTCCCGGAACGCGGCCACCTGCGGAGTGCCGGCCGGCGCGCCGTCACGTGTCGACCAGGCGCCGGCCATGCGTCCGAGCCGGCTCTCCAGGTGATCGATCAGCTCCGGCACCGGGCACTCCTCGTCTTCGCGTCGGCCTCGCACCCCCGACACTAATCGCGCGGACTGCGAACCCTCCCCTCAGCCCCTCCGGCCGACCGCGATCCAGGCCAGTCCCACGAGAGCGGTGACGGTGGCGAGGGCGGCGTAGGCGAGGGTGTAGGAGGTCGAGGCGGCGACCGCGCCGGCCGCGAGCGCGCCGAGTCCGGTGCCGGCGTCGAAGCCGACGTTCCAGGCCGTGCCGACCGTGGACCGCGCCTCCTCCCCCGCGGCCGTGAAGGCGTGTACGAGGGTGAGGTTCTGCAGGCCTCCGTAGGCGACGCCCAGCGTGAGCATGCCGCCGATCAGCAGTGCGCCGGCGACGGACTCCGAGTCACCGGCCGTTCCGGCGCCGATCGCGGTGAGTCCGGCGGCGCCCAGCAGGAGGAGCGGTGCGATGGCCGGGGCCGCCCCGCGCCGGTCCGCGAACCCGCCGAAGGCCCAGCGGCAGAACGCCGAGGCCCCGGTGAACGCCAGGAGCGCCACGACCACGACCGCCGGGTCGGGGGCGAGGCTCGGGGTGAAGGTGATGACGGCGCCGCCGGCCGAGGTGATCGCGAGCAGTGCGGCGATCGGCCCGGTCAGAGCGCGGCGCAGGTGGGCGTGGTCGGGTGGCGGACCGGACGGACCGTCATCCGCGACGGGGCGGTCATGGGTGTGCAGGGCGCGGGCCACCGAGGGAGCGAGCGCGATGGCGAGCAGGGGAATGGCGGCGACGATGAACACCAGCCCGTACCCGACGCGTTCGGCGAGCCAGGGCGCGACGGGGATGAGCAGGAACTGCGGTGCCGCGATGGCGAGTCCGTAGGCTCCGACCGCGCGGCCGCGGCGCGCCGGCTCGACGAGCGCGGCGACGCCCATGGCACCGCACACGGTGATGATCCCGAAGCCGAGGCCACGTATCGCCGCGAGCGCCGTCACCGCACGTACATCATCGGTGAGGAGGTGGGCCGGCGCGGGCGCTCCGAGCAGCACGGCCCCGAGCACGAGCGTCCGACGCCAGCCGATACGCCGCAGGGCTCGCCCGACGAGGAGCTGGGCGACCACGGTGCAGAGCATCATCACGGCGTTGACGACACCGGCCCCCAACTCGTCGGCCCCACCGTCGAGCACCCAGAGCGGGGCGACCGGCATCAGCAGCGAGACACCGGCGAACCCGAGCCCGGTCGACCCGAGCAGCGCGGGCATCCCCGGAGCGCGCCAGACCGACGGGACACCCGGGGCGCCGTCGGTCAGATCATGAGTGCGTCTGTCCAACATCATCAAACGGTATACCGAACGGGATGACGATCAAGATCCCGGTGAGGTTCAGGCCTGCGCAGCCTCTGCACGAGTCTGGGCGGCCGTCACAAAACGATGCTCCGTCGGCTTCAGCACTTCGTACAGGTAGCCGAAGTGCTCTGTCTCCGCCGTCCCCGTGAGCACGGCCAGCAAGGTGTCCAGGCATCCCATGGCGTGACCCTCCCAGAGGGGTCCGCGGCCCTCGTTGTAGAGGACCGTCCAGTCGTCGGGGTGCTGCCCGGGCCGCACCAGCCAGTACAGGAACGCGCCCGTTCCCTCCTCGGATCCCCATGGGAGGACCCTGGCGCCCTCCTCCAGCAGCCCGTCCGGCTTGTCCTCGAACTCCCACAGTTCGGCGAGGATCTCCTCCCGTTCCGCCGCCTGCGCGTACAGGTCGCAATCGTCATGGGTGGAGCCGGGGACGAGCAGCCAGATCGTCTCGTCAAAGACTCCGTCCCCGTATGTCTCGACAAGCTTCTTGTAGTCCGCGGGGAGCGCCGTACCGAGAGTGCTTTCGACTTGCGCCCAGTCCACCGGGGGCGGCGGTTCGGCGGGTGGCGGGCAGAGGCGGACGAGCGCGTCGACGGCGGTCATGATTCGGAGCCTATCGGCCGTTCCCGGTACTGAGCGGCCTCCTGAACTGCGGGTTGCAGGGCGCGCGGCGGCCGTAAGCTCCGGACCATGGAATCGTTGATCGCCGCCGTTCGTGAGCAGGAAGAGGCCGCCAGGTTCCTGGCCTGGCCTGGTGACTTCGACCTGGACCTGGGCGAGCATGGCGAGGAAGTCCACCTCGCCTCCGGCCTCACGCTCGAAGGGTTCGCCGGAGACGGCGCCGGTGGCACATTCTTCTTCTGCGGAGAAGGAGGCGAGGAACGCCCGGTCCTCTATGCCGACTCCGAGGGAGGCGCGGCTCTGGTCGCGGTCGGCCTGCCCGAACTGGTGCGGCTGCTGCTGGTCGTGCCGTGGTGGCGCGACTGCCAGGCGTTCACGGTTGAGGAGTGCCGCGGGCTTGAGGCCGAGTACCTCAAGGACACACCGAACCTCATGTCTCTCCGCGACCGGGCCGCCAGAGCCCTCGACCTCAACCTGCCGGACCAGGCTGAGGTTCTGGCCCGCTTGAAGGATGTGGCCACCCGGTTCGGGCCTGAATTCGTTCTCGTCTTCACGCCCGAAGACGAACCCTACGAGCCTCTCTTCAGCATCTGACGAGCCTGGGCCGCCCGCTGACGCACATCCGGATCCTCGTCCGACGCCAACTGATCGAGCACTGCCGAAGCCTCGGGCCCGGCGGTCTCCAGGGTCGGAAAACGGCCTATGGCGATCGCCACCCAGGCTCGGACAAGGGGACTGCCGTCGTTCGCGAACCGGCAGATCCCCCGCAACGTGCCGGGGGCGCGACGAAAGCCGAGAGAGCAGAGCGCGGAGACCCTCACTTGTGGGGAGGGATCGTCCAGCAGGCGCACCAGCAGGTCCAAGGCATCGGGGTCTGTGCCGTGACTGCCCAACGTCCCTACGACGGCGCTCCGGATCGCTTCGTCCGGGTCTTGCACAGCATGGGTCAGCAGGTCGAGATCGGAGGGGGCAGGGACGAAACCGAGCAGCCAGATCGCCGCTCGGCGAAGGTCCGCATCGTCACCGACGGCGTACGGGAGAAGGATGTCACGCGCGGCGGCCGCGTCCTGCCGAGCCAGGACGTGGAGCGTCGTCGACAGCGAGTCCTGGTCGTCACCGAGATCGCGGGAGTAGGCCCGCAACAGAGAGTCGAGCGACGTGGCACCTGCCGTCTCGGCCAGGATCCGTGCGAACACGTGACGGGCGTACCAGTCACCCGATTCCACAGCGGACTCGAGGTGCCTCTCCAAGTACGGAATCAGCATCCGCTCGCGGGCGGCCATGAGTTCTTCTTCGACCCTGGCCAGGTCGTCGAGGTCGCGTTCCGGGTCCGCGAGTCCAGCCGCCAGTTCGTCGAGCCGCAGGCTGAGTGCACCTGTATCCCTGTCGTCCCGCAACCCGTCCCCCTTCAGCGCGTGCCTAGCATGACCGCAACGGCGCTCCCTGCTGCATTATGCGCGAGCGCCCAGGCGCACAAAGATCACGAACCCTCGGGGCGTCCGTCGCGCGGCGCGAAAGCCGTCAAGGCGTCCGTGTCCGTGGCTCGGGCGTGCAGGTAGTAGGCGGACCAGGCGGTGATGTCGGGGTAGGTGGAGTCGCGGGTCAGTCGGGTGGTTGCGGCTTCGAGGTCGTAGGGGGTGACGCGGAGGGATGTTCCGGGGCCGAGGAGGGCCCAGTGGGCTCCGGTGCGGCCGTAGGGCATGCCGATGCTGCCGGGGTTGACGATCAGCCGGCCGTGGGCCAGGCGGACGTACGGCATGTGGGTGTGGCCGCAGACCACGGTGCTGATGTCGGGTTCGAGTCCGTCCAGGACTTCCGCCCAGCGGTCGAGGCGGGAGTCGACCAGGACGACCTCCTCGTCGTCGCGCGGGGTGGCGTGGCAGAACAGGGTCTTTCCGAGTCCGTTCACGGAGAGGGTGAGGGATCGTGGGAGCGCGGCGAGGAGGGCGAGGTCGGTGTCGCGGAGTTGGTCGGCCGCCCAGGGCGCGATCGGGTCGGGGATGGTGTCCCGTAGGCCCCGGCGGTATTCGAGGAGTTCGCGGTCCGCGTTGCCGCTGATCCAGCTCACGCGGTCGCCGAGACCGGTCAACAGGTCCAGGACCTGGGTCGGTTGCGGTCCGGCGGTGATGTCGCCGGTCAGCACGATGCGGTCCGCGGAGCGGACGTCCGGCTCGGCGAGCACCGCCTCCAGGGCGGGCAGGACTCCGTGGATGTCGGACAGGACGGCTACTCGGTTCAGCATGGGCACCACGGTGGGGTGGGGGCCGGTGTGTCGTCCCGCCTTTCGCCCGGCGCGTAGCGGCCGGCGGGGAAGGCCGCGTGGTGCGTGGTCCCGCCGGGTCAAGGGATTCGTCCATGTGGCGGCAGGTGAACGTTTCCGCAGTTCACGGGCGCATTCAGATGTACATGATCTTGAAGCCCTCCCGCTCCGGGAACCCCCTCACCGCCCCCTCGGAGGTGGCCGCTCGTGGTCCTCGTCATCGTCGTCGCCGTACTGGCCCTGCTCGCCGGGCTCGCCGCCAACCGCTGGCTGCGACCATGGCTGCTCAACGAGGACGACGGCACGGGCATGGCCGTGAAGGACCTCGTCGGCCCGCTCCTGACGATGACCGTCCTGCTGCTGAGCTTCGTCCTCGTCACGGCCAACGGCTCGTACGGGAAGGCCGAGGTGGCCTCGCGCGGCGAGGCCCGGGCCCTGGACCAGATCGTGGAGACGGCCGAGTACGCGCCGGACTCCGAGCGCGCCCGGATCCAGGCCGCGGCCGTCTGCTACGCCCGCGCCGTCCGCGTCCGCGAGTGGCCCGCGATGGCCGACGGTGAGGGGTCCCCGGCCCCGAGCGTGTGGTCCACGGACTTCCGGCAGACGTTCGAGGAGCTCGCGGGCCAGCCCGTGTTCGGAATGCTGGTCGCCGCCGACAACAAGCGCTCCGACGAGCGCGAGGAGCGCCTCACGCAGGCGACCGCCAGCATTCCCAGTGCCATCCTCTGGTTCCTGCTCATCACCCTGGTCATCACCGTCGTGGCCCTCGGCATCTGCCTGCCCCGCAAGAACAACCGCGGCCAGCTGATCGCGCTCGTCGTCATCACCGCGCTCCTGACGACGGCCCTGTGCGTCATCCGGGACGTCGACCGTCCCTTCGGCGGCATCATCGACGTCAAGCCGACCTCGATCACCGAGGCCGAGCGCCAGGCGACCCGCGACTTCCTCGCCCACCACCCGGCCTCCGCGCTCCCCTGCGACGAGCAGGGCGACCGCCGGTCCGTCTGAGGCCGAGCGTCCGCCCCGGTCCAGGCCCGGGACCAGGGCGGACGCCGTGAACATATGACTGTTGCCGTCCCGGGGGTGACTGCCCGCCCGGATCGGAGCGGCACTCCCCTCCGGCACCGGCACACGCGGATATACAAGGTCCATCCTGTTGATCAACTGATGGGCCATCACCATGTTCACCGCAGTCCTGCGCGTTCTCGCCGCCGCCTCGCTCGCCACGGGCCCGCTCGCCCTCGCCGCTCCGGCGGACGCCGCCGACCGCACGACCACCGCCGTCGCGCAGGCACCGGACACCGGTCCGTGCGGGCCCGTCACCGGGTTCCACCCGTTCGACTGGTGGCGCACCACCACCTCCCCCGCGATCGCTCCGGCCGTGCACCGCGCCGCCGTCGAGGAGAACTGGCAGTGGCGCGACGACACCAACACCCTGTGGCGCGGCGACACCCGGGAGAACGTCGAGCAGCTCTTCGAGGACGGCTTCGCGCCGCGCGGCGAGGCCATGACGCCGCTCGCCGAGTACATCGTCAAGGGCGGCGGCCAGAACACCGCGCACCTCAGCACGAGTTGTGAGAAGTGGGTCGCGGAGAAGTTCGCCACCTACGGCGCCGCGAAGACCGGCTGGGTGTACGAGATCGAGGCGCCGGGCGGCATCGACGTCAACGCCACCGCGCACCTCAACGGGTACGAGTCTCCCTACCTCTGGAACAAGGAGATCGACTTCCCCGGCGGCATCTCCGGCAGCCACATCAAGGGTGCCTGCAAGTACCACCTCGTGAAGACCGACCCGGACACCAAGATCAACACGTACGAGAACCTGGGCTGCCGCACCAACAAGGACTTCGAGCCCACCCTGGCGGCCGCCCGCTGACGTGCGGCCGCGGCGCGTCCACCCCGCCGGGCGTGGGCGCGGGCCGGCCCCCGGGCCGCCACC